>DAOUTT010000133.1 GCA_030668545.1 Anaerolineales bacterium
TCTAATTAGCGAAGCGCAAACCCGGGCGGTTGTAAAAAAACCGCCCGGGCTGCTGGAGACGAGGGTCAGACTTTGGGTGTGTCAGCCTCGTCGCTTTCTTCGGTATCGTGCATCTGCGAGTGCCACTTATGGACAAATTCAGGGGTATCCATCTCGTTCCAATCCCGACAGGCGTACCTTCCCATCGGCCGCCACCCAGGATGGTGAGGACCCATTCGCATTGCCCCGAAGCCAAATAGCGGGAAGAATACAAACCTGGCGAGGGCGCGCAGTAGGACCATTAACAGTATGAATCCCAGAAGGCCCATAAAGAAGGATGGGAAGCGATGCACAGGGAAAGGGTAGCCCTCCGCGCCACCTTCCATGTAGACTTTGTGGGATAGGGGACCACCCGCAAAGACAAACCCTTCCAGGTCGACAGCAGTTGCTACTCCGCGAGAGATGCCGATGTTGTAGAAGATCACACCAACGACCACCAACGCTGCGACCAAAAGCACTGTAGCCCCTATTCCAATCCATGTATTCCTTTTCATGTTCTTTCTCCTTTTAGTGAATTTGATTTCGCATTGATTCTGCGTGAGGATTGTGAACTGAGCATGAACGGAGAATGGAGAACTCGGGGAGATCGCGGTTTCTGAGCCACGATTCAAGCTCTGTCCGTTTTGATGTCCATGAACTGCAGCGGCAGCATACCCACTCGCTGGAGCCATCGCTGCGTTTCAAATAGGACGAGCAGCTTAAAACCGATAGTAGTTAACGGCTCAATCGGGTTGGCTTTTCACGTTCATCTGATACGATAAAGGGGAATACTAATGAACAATGACGATTCTCAGGACTCACAAATGGATATCACGTACCAGGCGATCGGGCTTATTTGCAGTCCCTTCAAGGATTTGGAAGCAATGCCCATCCAACCCGCCAGTAAAGCCAGCGGTCCGGGTAGGGTCGAGATTTTTCCCGAATATCAGGATGGCTTAAAGGATTTGGATGGGTTCTCGCATATCATCCTGCTTTATCATATGCACGCTACTCGAGAACAAGCTCTCACCGTTACCCCTTTTCTCGATACATCCCCGCGCGGTATATTTGCGACGCGAGCGCCAACGCGACCTAATCCAATTGGCCTATCTATTGTCAAATTGATTCGTGTTGAAGGCGGCGTTCTCTATGTCGATGATCTGGATGTTCTGGACGGTACGCCGCTCCTCGATCTAAAACCGTATGTACCCGAGTTTGACCATCGACCAGAAGCTCGGATAGGTTGGCTGGAGAATGCTAAAGGGGAGGTCACAGGGAAGACCTCAGACGATCGATTCAGGTAATCTATTTTTTCAAAGGAGGCAGCTATGTTGAACCAAGTGCATGACCATATCGTCAGCGAACTGAACCAGAGTAGTCGTACAGACACGATCTTTGTGGTGACAGCCATCGCGTTCAATCTCATCGTTCTCGGGATTAATTCCGGCGTGGCCGATGCTGCATCTGGAAGAAGCGGCGATACTGTAAACGACATCGTGTTGATCGTTTTCATTATCATGACGCTCTTGATGAATACGATCGCGATTTCAGCATTGAATCTCGGTAAGCGAACCCGTCAGATGCTGCTCGATGGTTTGGTGACAATGTATCGCGACAATGAAGTAGAGAAGTATTATGATCCAGCGCTTATGTCGAACTACAATGCCCGATATCTGCTATTCAGCGGCGTAATTGGCACTTTGGCGCTCACCGCGATCGCAGTTCCGCTGATCATCCGCTTCCTTTAGACTTTCCCTGGAAGGACTTTTGGGGAAGGGATGGGCTGAATCCGCTATGGATCGGTGGCATGGATTGGGAGAGTATGATTGTTAAATTTGTGAAGTTGCCGCCGCTGATAGCGAGTGGACCGCGATAATGAGAGCAAGGTTATCAAAGCTGCTCGGGCTAGCGCCGCTCATTTTGCTTCTATCCTGTGCGACACCTGTCGAGCAACAGGTTCCATCAGGCGTCTATATTCCGACTGAGACAAAAGCCGTTCCAGCAGAAGCACTAACCCCAGAACTGACGACGGAGCCACAATCGAGTGTAGACCCCGCGGTATCCCATTCGGGTACGAGTTCAAGTAGTAAAGGAAAATCGGACCGAGTAAATAACCTGTCTTCTGAAAATGGACCACCAGCATCGTGGGGCTACTTGGCAGCGACGGTTTGGGAGGAGGAGCCGCGCCTCCCAATCCTTAATTATCACCAATTCTCGCCGGAATCCGCAAAATTTTCTACGGCTGTGAAGACCAGGCTTCCAGATTTACAAGCCCATCTCCAGAGTCTATATGATAGCGGCTACAGTCTGGTTTCCCTGGAAGGTTGGTTGAAAGGCGACCTTCATGTTCCAGAGGGTCGTCGCCCTCTGATTATCACGATGGATGACCTGTTTTATAACAACCAACTCTTGCTGACCGAGGGTGGAGACCCTGATCCAAGCACCGGGATCGGGGTTATGTGGGAGTTCTCACAGGCGCACCCAGATTTTGGGTTTCAATTAGCTCTATTCGCGACTCTGGGGGATAAGCTTTACGCGAACCCAAGCTTTCCGACATGGGAGGATAAGTTGGGGGAGGCAATCGCCTGGGGATTTGACCATGGAGCAATTACCTACAACCATTTCTACACCCATCCACATCTAGATCAGATAGAGCCGCGTCATATTGTTTGGAACGCCAGAAAGAATGACGAATATTTACGAAGCTTATTGGAGCAGGTGGGGAGAGATGACATCATTCCTTCTCTGAGTAATATTTTCGCTCTTCCCTATAGCGTTTGGCCCACGAAGCCGATAGGAATTCAACTTCTCCTGGCCTATGAAAATCCAGAGGGGCTTCCACTACAGGCGGTTATGGAATCCGACTTTATCTCTCGAGCGAAATTCTTGCCACCGCCTTACGCGGCTGATTTTGATCCCTGGCATATCCTCCGAATTGTTGCCGATCAGAACGCGATTGATTACCTGGCGGAAAATTCCGGGCAATTCCCAACGGCTGTTCATTGTGAGTTCGAGAATCTTGATCAGACTCGAATTGAGGATCGAGCCTTTCTGGCAGGAGAAATCAGACAAGCTCTGAAACAAGGGAGATGCCCTGAAGGTGTTTATAGCTTAGGTGGTAAGGTCTTCACCGCTTCCTCCTCGGGCGTCCATCTAATCTTTCCAGAATAAGGTGGGGGGGGGTAAAAGCGACCGGGTAAACCAAAGCAGCTCGGGGAAAATCACAGAAGACAGCATTGCCATCTTTTTGAATCCGCCTCTGATCCTGCTCCAGATGCTTGGCGGTTTGTGCTCGTCATATTAAACTTAAGGACTATGTCTGACGCCCTTGAACTCGACGCCGAGGTATTCGCCCGTATAGTTAAAAACGCTCCCCTCATTTCGATTGACCTCATCCTGCAGGATCCACAAGGCAAGATCTTCCTTGGGTGCCGCCGTAATCAACCAGCGAAAGGGAAATGGTTTGTGCCTGGTGGCAGGATTCGCAAAGATGAACGACTCGACCAGGCGCTTCATCGCATTGTAAGGGAAGAACTGGGGGTGGAATCCATTTCATCCGCTGCGGAGTTTGTGGGTGTATTCGAGCATTTCTATGAGGACAATTTCGCTGCAGAAGCAGGTTATGGGACGCACTTTGTCGTCTTGGCGCACAAATTTCTCCTTGAGTGGCCCTTGAAGAGCCTGCCCCCTGAGCAGCATACCGAGTACCGGTGGTGGGACATCGCAGAGCTTATCAAATCGCCGGATGTTCACCCATATACAAAAGCCTACTTTTTATAACCTAGTAGGATTGAAAGATCTGAATGGGAGGTTTCATTTCATGGCTAAGGAAGCGTTTCAGGATAACTACCCCGACGATTTAAGCTATTGCTACGGATGCGGCCGGCTTAATGAAGATGGACTTCAAATTAAGAGTTATTGGGATGGTGATGAAACCGTGGCGCAATACACTCCGCGACCTAGCCACATCGCTATCCTGGGATATGTGTATGGTGGATTGATCGCTTCGCTGATCGACTGTCATTCAACGGGGACCGCTTCTGCCGCGGCTTATCGAGCAGAGGGACGTGAGATGGACACGGAGCCCCCGTTGCGTTTCGTGACAGCTTCGCTGCATGTGAACTATCTCCGCCCGACACCTCTTGGCGTACCCTTAGAAATTCGAGGAAAGGTGATGGAGATCAAGGGGCGTAAAGTTATCGTCGAGTCAACCCTTTCTGCTGAGGGGAAGATTTGCGCGCAAGGTGAGGTTGTAGCTGTGCAGATGCCAGAGGATATGTTTGGTACGAAGGAATAGGGCAGCCAGCATACTCAAATGAGCCGTCTGAGTTCGCGGCTCTTTCGAATAATCATTAAGAGGGCACAGTTGAGTTCGGTCTGTTAAACTGACTCCTGAAGGTAGACTGAACATTGATTCCCCCGTTTTTATTCTAGATATGTAAGCCGCTTCTAATGTGTTTTGTCGTTAGGCGAGCAATAGAATCTACACAGAAATTTAAAAAAACTTTGGAAGGAGTTGTATGGTGGGTCAGCATTACACGAAGCTCATAGCTGAATGGTATGACGATTGGCTAAAAGATCTTACGCGTGATAGAGACTACTACTCAGAGTTTTTCAGGAATTTTGATGGACAGGTTCTCGAACTGGCCTGTGGCACAGGCAGATTGCTGATACCTATTGCAGAATCCGATGTCACGATTCATGGATTGGATTCCTCACAAGATATGCTTGATATCTTAGAGAGGAAGGCCACTAAACTCAAAAGCAAGGGAATCGAATTACATAATCAAATAATGGAGGACTTTTCTCTTCCAACGAAATACGATGCCATCTTTGTAGCTGGCGGATCATTCCAACTACTCACTTCATCTGAAAATGCTTTGAATTCTCTGATGTGTGTCCTTAACCATCTCTCAGATAATGGTTTCTTGCTTGCGGATATCTTTATTCCTTGGGACAGCATCATCGTGCAGAAGCGTAACGACTATCATGTCACACGGGATGTAGTTCGTCCAGACGGTAAGCGCAGCATCGTGCTTGAACGATTTGAGATTGACATACCAAAGCAAGTTAAGCGCGGCACATACCGATATGAGTTCTACGACCAAGAGCAGCTTACTGACTGCATTACCGACGATCTGTCTATCCGTTGGTACTGGAAAGACGAGTTCTTGAGTCTTCTAACCAAAGCTGGTTTTTCAAAGATAGATGTACTAACCAAATCTCCTCTTTACGCTGACGGTTATTCCTTTGTGTTTCAGGCATTCAAGTGTGATTCGCATTGATGGTTGTCCGCCTGACTACACAACGAATCGGACCTGAGATTCTGCCGAGTTTATACAAGGCTTGATGTATTATTGAAGTTGGGTTGTTATAGCGTACTCATCCTGCTTAGATTTGCATTGGGACGTGGCTTAAGCGGATAATCGTTTGAAGTATAAAATCAACCCAAACTCCTCGTCATCCTTCAATATTCGTGCTGGGTTAATGCATTGGCAGAAACCTTCGCCACAGCTCTCATCGGGAGATATATATGCACCGCGTTCGATTGATCCACTGGAAGGAATCCGAAGCCGAGGAGAAAGTTGAAATCCTAAAGAAGGCAGGGTACAAGGTGGAAACCTCGCTTCTTGATCCTGATAGTTTGCGTCAAATGAGGCAGGATCCACCCGCTGCCTTTGTGATCGATCTTGATCGTCTGCCATCGCAGGGAAGAGATTTCGCTCTAGGAATTCGCATACACAAAGCGACCAGAAATGTACCGTTGGTTTTTGTCGGAGGGGAGTTAGAAAAGGTCAAAGGCATCAAGGAATTGCTGCCCGATGCTGTTTACACGCCGTGGGATCAGATTGATGATCCACTCCGAAAGGCGATCGATTCACCCCCCATCGATCCGGTTGTCCCGACTTCGATTATGGCAGGTTATTCTGGGACACCGTTGCCGAAGAAACTTGGTATAAAAGGCAACACCGTAGTTGCTCTGGTTAATGCCCCAAAGGGAATCCAAGAGACGCTGGGTGAACTGCCGGAGGGCGCGGTTTTAAGGTCAGGATTGCAGTCCATTGGCGATCTAACCCTTTGGTTTGTTCGTTCTCGTGCGGAACTCGAGAAAGGCATGCGTAAGATGGTTGACTTCGGTGATTCGGCCGGGTTGTGGATCATCTGGCCGAAGAAGTCCTCTGGCGTGGAAAGCGATCTCACCCAGAATATCGTGCGGAAGATTGGCCTTGCCTCTGGTTTGGTGGATTTCAAGATCAGCGCCATTGATCAAACTTGGTCTGGTCTGCGTTTCACCAAGAGGAAGACTACAAAGCAATAATGAAGGTAGTTAGACTTAACCATTCTTTCCTGTGCAATGGGGATGCAGATTGTCTCTCGCTTTCCAGGTTAGATGAAAGGAGATTTTGTGATGAAAAACTTCGAATTCTGGCAGCGTTGGTTGCTTGTTGTGAGTTGGATTATCGTTTTGTTCGGATTGGCGATGGCACTCTTGAATGCGACACCTATCTTTGATTTGATGAACAACCGCGTCAATCCGGTATTCTGGGGCGATGGTCCAGTCCCACA
>DAOUTT010000037.1 GCA_030668545.1 Anaerolineales bacterium
AGCGGATCATTGAACGAGAGCGCCCCGAGGTATGGGGTGTCTTAGAAGAAGTAATTAAGGATCGACCCGTTCTACTCAACCGGGCGCCCACGCTCCATCGACTTGGTATTCAAGCTTTTGAGCCGGTTCTCGTTGAGGGGAAGGCAATCCATTTGCACCCACTCGTCTGTGCTGCATTCAACGCAGACTTCGATGGCGACCAGATGTCGGTTCACCTACCTTTATCTCAACGGGCGGTTACTGAAGCTCGAGAGTTGATGCTTTCCTCAGTCAATCTGCTTAAACCCGCAGATGGCGAACCGGTTGTCGGCCCCACAAAAGACATGGTGCTCGGTGTTTATTACTTGACGATGGTTGATGACGGCAAGGAGCATGTAGGCGCTGGAAAAGCCTTCTCTGACATGGATGAGGTGGAAATGGTGTATGCCCTCGACCAGGTTAGTATCCATGCCCCAATTAAACTTTCCACAGCGACATGGTACGACGAGAACGACGAGCGCTTAGCAACGCAAGAGGAGCGTATCATCGACACCACGGTTGGGCGCGTAATCTTCAACCGGATACTCCCTGAAGAACTTCAGTTCGTCAACCGGGTTCTTGACAAAGGAGCTATTCAAGATCTTGTAGGAGACGTCTACAGGTTCTTACACGAAGATGGTACGCCTGAGGTTGTTGATGCAATCAAAGACATTGGGTTTGCCTATGCAACCAGATCTGGGACGACGATCGCTATTTCGGATATCACGGTTCCATCATCTAAGCAGGATATCATTGCCACAACTCTCGAACAAACCGAAGCGGTTCGAATGGATTACCGCCGTGGACTCCTGACAGAACAGGAACAGACTGAGAGGATTATTGATCTGTGGCAGAAAACCACCTCGGCTGTCGCCGAAGCGGTTGAGGAATCCATGGATCCGGCGGGGAATCTAAGCATGATGGCGATTTCTGGCGCCACAAAAGGCGGGTTCGGTGCGATTACGCAGCTCGCCGGGATGCGTGGTTTGATGGCGGATCCAGCAGGCCGAATTATCCCCTTACCGATCCGTTCCAGTTTCCGAGATGGATTAACTACGTTGGAATATTTCATCTCGACTCACGGCGCCCGCAAGGGTCTAACGGATACTGCCCTCAGGACTGCGGATGCTGGATATCTGACTCGACGTTTGGTGGATGTAGCTCAGGATATGATCATCAACGCCGAGGATTGTGAGACTGAGAAAGGGATCTGGATACGACGGTCGGATGATGTTGCTGGTCAGGAGTTCGCCCCACGCCTATATGGACGATTTGCAGGGAGCAAAATAATAGATCCCGATACCGGCGAAGTGCTTATCAAAAAAGGTGCCCTGATCAACCTGGAGTCTATTAAAACAATAGCGGCGTCGGGTGTTCAAGAAGCTTTCGTTCGCTCACCTTTGACATGTGAGCTGCAATTCGGGATGTGCCAGCAGTGTTACGGTATGGATCTTGGTCGAGGCAACGTGGTTGAGCTTGGATCAGCCGTCGGCATTGTAGCGGCGCAGTCGATCGGTGAACCGGGCACGCAGCTTACGTTGCGAACGTTCCACACTGGCGGTGTTGCTGCGGGGGGAGACATCACAACGGGTCTACCGCGTGTTGAGGAGTTGTTTGAAGCGCGGAAGAAACCTAAAGGTGAAGCTGTGATCGCTGAGATTTCAGGAACGATCCAGGTTCTTAGCCCTGAGGTTCCGGATGGTCCCCGGGTGGTTCATGTCGTCAATAGTGAATTGATCAAGGATGAATACAACGTCCCTGGCAATTGGTCGTTGCGTGTAGAAGATGCTGATGAGATCGAAGCAGGAGCGCTTATCGCCAAGCGTGGTGAATCGGAGATCACCGCCAGTCACGCGGGACGAGTGCACATGAAGGGTCGAAAAGTCACCGTCTCTTACGATCTCCTGGAAGAGGAAGCCTATGACATCCCAGCAAGCGCACGCCTGCTTGTGAAAGAGGGGGACAAGGTCGAGGCAGGCTTCCAGATAACTGAAGGATCATTGAATCCTCACCGCATTTTAAGCATTCTTGGACGGGAGGCATGCGAGCTTTATTTGCTGACCGAAGTTCAGAAGGTCTACCGCTCACAGGGTCAGAACATCAATGACAAGCACTTTGAGGTCATCACTCGCAAGATGCTTTCTAAGGTTCAGATCACGCAACCAGGGGGCACGGAACTGCTTCCGGGCGATCTCATCGATCGATATTACCTGCAGAGGATGAATGAGCAAGCGTTGAAAGATGGTGGACAGCCGGCGAATGCCATGCAAATTTTACTTGGAGTAACTAAAGCTTCACTGAGCACTGAATCCTTCCTCTCAGCTTCGTCCTTCCAGCATACGATCAAAGTGCTGGCAGGCGCAGCAATCGAGGGTAAGGTCGATTACTTGCGTGGTCTAAAAGAAAACGTGATCATCGGCAAGCTGATCCCAGCGGGCACCGGCTTCCCTGGCAAAGAAGTCGCTCTGCACGATGAGAGAATAGACGGGGAGTTTGAAGCCTCACCTGAAACACAGATTGAGGATGAAGTCGTTGAAGCAGAGGCAGCTGTAGCCGATTAATTGGAACGGTTGTCTTTAAACGTATCGTTGACAGGTTGATAACACACTCGTTATAATGCTACGTCTGCCCCAGCGCAAAGACGTTGGGGCGGGTGTATGAATCCCCAACTTCCCCGCCGGCCGGCAGTTGCCGTAATAATTTCTGCGGGTGCGGTGGTGAAGCGAAGCTGGAGGAAGTGAATGAAGTACGCAATCGTAAATTCCGGCGGTAAGCAATACATCGCCCGGGAAGGGGAGCCCATAGAAGTCGATCGGCTGCAGCTGGATATTGGCAAACCGGTTGAGTTTAAGGAAGTGCTCCTAGCAGTAGATGGCTCTACGATAAAAGTCGGCACGCCGCTGATCAAAGGGGCTTCAGTTAAAGGCAAAGTGCTCGACCAGGTAAAAGCCAAGAAGATCATCGTCTTCAAATATATCCCGAAGGAACGATATCGTCGTAAAAAGGGCCACCGGCAGCAATACACGCGCGTGTCCATCGATAAAATAACGCTGGCGTCGGCTGCAAAGAAAGCAACGAGCAAAAAAGAAGCAGACAAAGCGGAAAAGCCCCCCGCGAAGACGACCACGAAGAAGGCTGCTTCGCCGGCGAAGAAAAGCACAGCAAAGGTTTCCAAAAAGGAAACCGGAACCAGCAAGGAAAAGAAGGCAACCAAAGCTAAGTCAACATCGACAAAGACTGGTTCCAAAACTTCTTCTACCGGTAAAAAATCTACGGCTAAAAAATAGTGTAGGGATAAGAGAATGGCACATAAAAAAGGCGGCGGCTCAGTCCGCAACGGACGTGACAGTCACTCTAAGCGACTGGGTGTGAAAAAATTTGGTGGTGAGCGCGTGCGATCCGGAAATATTCTGGTGCGCCAACGCGGAACCCGCATTCACCCTGGACTGAACGTAAAACGTGGCAAAGATGACACCCTTTATGCTATCGCAGAAGGGCTGGTCCACTTCGATTTCGTTCGCAAAGGACGCAAGCGCGTTAACGTAGTCCCAGAATAAAAATACTCCGTATCACGTGGCAGGAACAGATCGGTGCAGTTACCGCCGGATCTCGATTGGCAGGTGATGAGGTATTGGCTCCTAATTGGTGAGGTCGTAATCTGATGAAAGAAAATATCCATCCGAAGTATTTCCACAACACGACGGTCGTTTGCGCATGTGGTAACACATGGCAGACTGGATCTACTGTTGAATCGATTCACACTGATGTCTGCTCAAATTGTCACCCATTTTACACGGGTGAGCAGCGCATTGTTGATACAGAAGGGCAGGTTGATCGCTTCTATAAGAAACTCGAAGCGCGGCAGCAGCATATTGTGGATGCAGAAACCCGTGAAACTGCGAAAACATCACCAGACCTTCTCATCGCAGAATTGGAACTTAGCGCTCGTGCGGAGTCGTCACTAGCAAAAGCAGGCATCCTGGATGTCGGCAAAGCGATGGAGATGATGGCAGAAGGCGATCAGGTGTTACTTGATATCGATGGTTTTGGGCGAAAGAGTCTTGCGGATTTGAAGCGAGCCTTAAAAAGGCGTGGTTTTGAATTGCCAGAGGCTGCACTAGAACCGCAGGTTTAGAATTTCAAACTTGCTCAAATATTAGGCTGGTGTAAACTCAGGGCAGGTGTGAAAGCACCTGCCCGTTTTCTTTGGTTAAGGAGTAAATAGAACCTATGCGCCATCAAATAGGAAGCGTGGAAGTTGTCACAGGATCGATGTTCTGCGGGAAGACTGACGAGATGATTAGACGGTTAAGGCGCGCGGTTATCGCCCGACAGAAAGTCCAAGTCTTTAAACCGAGTATTGATACGCGTTACTCTACCGAGAAACTCGCATCTCACGCTGGAACAGAATTTGAAGCCACCCCTGTTAAAATTCCAGAGCAAATCCGCGACCTTATGGAAGAGGGCACAACCGTAGTGGCGATCGATGAAGCGCAGTTCTTTTCTGAGAGTTTGTGCGATATTGTCCAAGAATTAGCGGCAGCCGGTCTACGTTTGATCGTCGGCGGTTTGGATACCGACTTTCGAGCGGAACCTTTCGGTTGCATGCCGAAGTTGATGGCGCAGGCGGAACGTGTTGATAAGCTTCACGCAATTTGCATGGTCTGTGGAGGAGCGGCATCACGTACGCAACGGTTAATCAACGAGGAACCCGCGCATTACGATGATCCAATAGTTGTGGTTGGCGCTAGTGAGATGTATGAGGCTCGCTGCCGCGAGCATCATGTGGTTCCAAGGGATTAAAGATGCTGCCGTATGAGGAGTTCCTAGAGGAAATTTTGATCCCAGGAAATGTACTTCAAGCGAGAATTGCAGAGCTTGGGGAGGAGATCAGCCGGGATTATGAGGGCAAGAGCGTTCTGCTCGTTTGCATTTTGCGCGGTGGGGTAATGTTCCTCACCGATTTGATGCGCACACTTACGATCCCACACGCCATCGACTTCATGGCTGTGTCCTCTTACGGAACCGGAGCACGGCAATCGAGCGGGCAGGTTAGAATCACGCTTGATCTTCAGAGCTCAATCGAGGGCGAGGATGTTATCCTAGTAGAAGATATCATCGACAGCGGACATACAATCGCATCTGTGATCGAGTTGCTCAAAACCCGTCAACCATCGTCCGTGCGGGTATGCACATTATTGGACAAGCATGAGCGCAGAGAGGCGGAGGTCCCGATCAATTACTGTGGATTTAAAATCCCCAACAAGTTCGTCTTTGGATACGGACTCGATCTTGATGAATACTATCGGAATCTCCCTTTCATCGGTGTTGTGAAACCAGATAAGTATATCCCCCCAGATTAGGCCTCCTTTTTTCGGATGACCCTGCAAAAATTCCTCACCCCCGCGCTCCTCGAGCTCTTGCCCTCACCAGTTGAAGGTCCGCAAGTATGGCTGGTGGGAGGTGCAGTTCGGGATCATTTTCTACAACGGCAATCCTTCGATCTCGATTTTGTGGTTGCTGGCGATGCTCTTCGCCTTGCCCGGCGGATTGCCGATGCGTTGGGTGGTAAATACTACGCCCTTGATTCGGAGCGGGGAGCGGGGCGAGTATTGGCGCCTGGACCTAATGGAGAGGAATGGGTCTTTGATTTCACACGAATGAGAGGCTCCAGTCTTCAAGATGATCTCTGGTATCGTGATTTTACAATCAACGCGCTGGCGTTCGATCCCCATAATCTCGATATTCTTGTTGACCCAACAGGCGGCCTTAAAGATTTACACGATTCGCTTCTGAGGGCATGCACATCTGAGGCAATACAAAATGATCCCGTGCGTGCCTTGCGGGCCGTACGCATCGCCTCGGAGCTTGAGTTCCGCATCGAACCGAATACGATCCAACAGGTCAAGGCAGTTGGTCCATTGTTGGTTCATGTCTCGGTCGAGAGGCTGCGGGACGAGCTCTTTCGCATGCTTGATCATCAACAGCCAGCACGACCGCTGCGATTGCTAGAACATCTAGGTCTCTTCGATACGCTCTTCAATGAGCTTAATGATCACCCTGGTGGAGATTCGCCTATCGGAGATAAGCGTGACTTCGCCCGGCAGGCATTCACGGTAATCTCAACGCTCAGTGAATTTTTCCAGGTCTTGGCGCCCAGGCATGATCCTGACGCCGCCTCAAACTCGACGCTGGGATTGATTGCCATTCGCCTGGGGCGCTTTCGAGAGTCGTTGTCAAACTATCTTGTCGAAGAACTGAGCTCTGGGCGAACACAACGAGCCTGGATTCTCCTGGGGAGTCTTTTTTCGACTGACGTTATTCGTGACCTTTCTGGCGATCAGGACGGATCTCCTGCAGGAGAAGATCGGGGAAGTAAGACGTTTGCCGCTTCGGCATGGTCTGACCGCTATCACATGAGCCGTAAAGAAAAGGATTGGCTTGAACGATTTCTCGTTGGGGACATCCCTCAATTATTAGAGGATGCTGGCGGGAACAATGATCTCCAAATCCATCGCTTCTATCAGCGAACACGGAGCGCCGGCATTGGGATTGTTTTCGGTGATTTGGCAAACTTCCTTACAGAGACGAATGGGGCGCCAGCTGATGATGCTTGGGAAAGTCGTGTAAATATTGCCCGTGAATTACTTGATGCATATTTCAACCGACGAGATGAGATCCTAGAGGTGGAATCCCTGCTGAGTGGGGAGGAAATCATCTCAGAATTTAAACTCAAGCCAGGACCGGTGATTGGAGAGCTTCTTCAGCGCTTGGTTGAGCTTCAGATTGCAGAAAAGCTCAATACACGAGATCAAGCCATAGATGCGGTGAGAGCAATACTTCCTAACGGATCCAAGACAAGCGGTGGATTACTCTAATCTACTGGTAGACCGGCACGCTCTGCGCATAGCCAATCTTAGTCATGGTGGATGGCTGAAGACGGAAATTGCATAGGTACTTATAGAATTTCCCGGGCAATTATTGGCGGCAATCGTTCCTGGCGAGTGGATGGAAAGTACCCTGCGACAAGCCTACGATCTGGTGTTGATAATATAATTCAAATCTAGTTCTTCAAGGAAAGATTACGTTGAGTACGGGCTCATAGAAACAGCGACACCCCGTACTGTTTGAGCACCCGTTAACCGGTAATTCAGGAACCGCATCTTTAGGATAGGTGCCCTCATTTTGCTGGCATGCGGGGCACGCATCATGGTTGACGATAAGGCGGATTTGGCCTACACGAGGGTTGGATTGCATATCTTTAAGAGCCTTAGCGGTCGCAGAATGAAGGGAGAGGTCCGCTCCACACTGGATGCATTCACCTGCGGTATCGGGGGATTGCTTGTTGCATTGTGTACACGTTCGCACGTAATACCTCCTCTGATTGGATACACCTAGATTCTATTGAAGAGCGCGTGTGTGTCAATACGCCCGATAACAAACTCGCGAGACAAATTCTGAATCAACCTTGAACAATTGTTTGCGGAATTGTGAACCGTGATTATCTTTAAAAGCAGGATTAAATTAATGTTTGTGTTTTTAGCAGAGGTTATTTGATGTCACGCCGGACGAAAACGATATTGCATTGCGATCTTGATGCATTTTTCTGCTCGGTGGAGAGCCTGCTCAACCCTGGTTTGGAAGGGAGGGCGTTCGTTGTCGGTGGCGCAGCGGATGGACGTGGGGTCGTCTCCTCGGCGTCTTATGCTGCCCGCGAGTTTGGCATCCGTTCGGCTATGCCTACTGCGCAAGCTCTACGCAAAGCTCCGGACCTGATTGTAATTTCGCCTCAACATGCACAATATAGTAAGCACTCTCAGGAGATCATGAGTTTCCTGAGCGATTCTGCGCCGGTTGTTGAGCAGTTGTCGATTGATGAAGCTTTTCTTGATGTTAGCGATGATCCACGTACCGGGCTAGAGGTGGCACGGTTCTTACAGGGGGAGATTCTCGAGAATTTAAAACTTCCGACGTCTTGGGGTGTTGCCAGCAATAAATTGGTCGCCAAGATCGCAACGGAAGTTGGGAAACCGAGAGGGTTAATCGTAGTTCCTCCGGGACAGGAGGCTGTGTTTCTTGCACCTTTGCCGGTGAGAATGCTGTGGGGTGTGGGCCCGAAAACAGCGGTGCGCTTGGCTGCAAGAGACGTTCATACGATTGGGGACTTGGCGGGTATGTCCTCGCGCTCATTAAATGAATCCCTCGGCGATCTTGGTCTGGAACTTGCATCAAGAGCACGTGGGGAGGATGATCGCCCGGTTGTGGAGGGGCGAGATCCTAAATCAATGTCGGCAGAGAGAACTTTTAGCGCCGATATATCTGATTGGTCCGAACTGCGGACAATTCTTCTTAGACTGAGTGAAACTGTTGGCCGAAGGCTGCGCAAAGCGAAGCTGGCAGGGTATACGATCAGGGTTAAGGTCCGTTGGCCGGATTTCACGACTATAACGAGGCAGGTTCGCCTGGAGCAACCGACGGATAGAGAGCGGATAATATTCGATGAATCCTGCAAGTTGTTTCAGGGATTATGGAAGAAAGATCAAGCAGTCCGGCTCTTGGGGGTGGGGGTTTCGGATTTGCACGAGCCAATACGTCAATTAGGCTTGTTTGATCGGAAATGGGATCGTGATGAGAGATTACAGCAAGCCGTAGACTCCATCCGCAATCAATATGGACCTGATTCATTAAGACGGGCTGGCGGGATAAGAAAACAAGCAGCAGCTGAAAGTGATAAGCAGCCCGAGGAAGATATTCGGTAGAAGGTGCGGGAGTTGAAATGGGCAAGCTATTGAGAGTATTCAGGGAGACATGTAAATGACCCTTTACGGAAAAGGTTACTTCATCTGGAAAATCCCTTGGTGTGATGAGGGTGATCCAGAGGCAATTGCGGCTACGGCTTCTGCTGCAGGTCTTTCGCACGTTCTGATTAAAGTGGCAGATGGGGCAACATGGCCATACAACTTCGATTTTGATCGAAACATCGATCTGATCCCTCCGGTGCGTGATGCGTTAAGGAATGCAGGTGTAGAGGTTTGGGGTTGGCACTATGTTCGGGGTGATGACCCGGTGAATGAAGCCCGCCTGGCAGTCGACAGGATGAATGCGCTGCACCTCGATGGTTATGTCATTGATGCCGAAGGGGAGTATCGCACAACGAGCAAGAGAGCTGCTGCAACCCGGTTTATGAAAGAGATTCGCGCGGGGATGCCGAATCTTCCCATCGCACTTAGCACCTATCGCTACCCGCGAATGCACATGGCATTACCCTTCCCAGAATTCCTTGAATATTGTGACTTCAGCATGCCCCAGGTTTATTTCGAGCAGAGCCACAATCCAGAGGAGCAGCTTGAACGCTGCGTCGAGCAGTACACGGCTTTAAAGCCAGCAAGGCCCATCGTCCCTACACTGCCGTCCTATGCGTATAGAGGTTGGTGTCCAACTGCGGATGAAGTCACACGCTTTCTGCACAAAGCGCGTGATCTTGGGCTTTCAGCTACAAACGCCTGGAGTTGGGATTTTGCGAGACGCCCGAAGTATATGGACCTTTGGGATGCAATGGCTGATTTCGATTGGCCGGCAAGCGCTCCCGCTGCAGATATACCGGAGAGGTTGGTCGGTAGAATGAATGATCACGACCCCATCCTTGTCTCCGACCTGTACGCGGATCGCGCCGCACATGTTACTGGTGAACGCACAGTCGTTGGGAGAGAACCGGTTCAGCAGTGGTACCAATCACTTTTTACCAGCATTCTACCCAACGCTCACTTCGAGATTACTGGAAAATCCGGGGAAGGACGAACGCGCCATTTCATGTGGAAAGCAACGAGCGAGCGAGGAGTTATCTTGGATGGAAATGATACGCTCGGCTTGATTGATGGCAGGATCCAATATCACTACACATACTTCACGGTAAACTGAACCTTTCTACAACATAAGCTCCAACGATCGAGTACTCTACAGAGACATTCCAGAATCAAGCCCAATCAGATTGTTATAATCATTGGATTAAAATGACGACTAAAAAAGCCCCGGATATTCTTCGCCGGGGCTTTTGAATCATGACCGCTTGTGAGGACTATTGCTCGGCAGGCAATATCTTGTAGGAAAGCTTGATCGGTAATATCTGCTTGAACATTGCTTGTGCAGGGCAGTATTTATTTTCTGATAACTCAATTGCACGCTGCACAGCGGTTTCTTCGACATTATGCCCACAAATTAAATACTCGATCTCCATTTGAGTGAAAACGCGAGGGTGCTCTTGCGCTTGCTGACTGCGGAGTTGGACTTCGAATGAGGTTACATTCTGCCGTTTCTTCTGCAATATAGAAATTACGTCCATGGCAGTGCAGCTGGCGAGACCGATGGCGATCAATTCCATCGGGCGAAAACCATCGTTGTCACCACCGACTTGCGGGCTTGCACCGAGTGGGACTGAAAAACCCGTTTCTGCTTCTCCAATAAATGACAGACGCTGGCTCCATGTGACCTTTGCATCCATTGTTTTTCTCCTTAGCTCATTGACGCAGCATGGGTGATATTGTGCTCTCAAGCGCGCTTAGACAAGTTGCTCCGCTCCATGCGAAACGAACGAATCCCTCACGATCAATTACGATGGAGTAGGGTAGGGAAAAGGAATTTAGAGAGCGCAATGTGGTCTCGTCGGGATCTAACCAGATCGGAAAAGTTAGATGGAACATGTCCACGAATTGGACCACAGTTTCCTTTTCTTCCCCGACATTGACGCCCAGGAGGATAAATCCTTCGTCGGCGTGCTTGCGGAAGAAAGCCTCCAGGTCAGGCATCTCTCTGCGGCATGGGGGGCACCAGGTTGCCCATGTGTTTAACAGAATTACATCGCCCTTATGATTGGCGAGTGAGACTGTTGATCCTGCAATATCCATAAGTTGAATTGCCGGAGCAGGATAATCGACTTTCATTGGCTCTACGCAGTCCTGGGGTTTCTCGGTTCCCGTAATAGTTTGTGCTTGATTAGACGCAATCACTGCAGTGACAATTG
>DAOUTT010000125.1 GCA_030668545.1 Anaerolineales bacterium
CGCACGATATCTCTACCAGCCTGCTCGATGTCTGCGGTTTCATCCACGACCGCGGGAGGGTTTCCAGGCCCAGCACAGATTGCCCGTTTCCCGCTCTGCAAAGCCTCACGCACAACACCAATCCCACCGGTTACGGTGAGCAGGTTCACATCTTTGTGTTTCATGATCTGCTGTGCGGTTTCTATCGTTGGTTCTGCAAGGGCGCAAACCAGATTTGGCGGACCTCCAGCTTCAACGATGGCTTCGTTGATCAGTTGCACGGCGTGATTGGAGCATGCTCTCGCGCCGGGGTGTGCGTTAAACACAATGGCGTTACCGGCTGCGACCATGCTAATCGCATTGCAAATCACGCTTGAAGTCGGGTTGGTGCTGGGAATGATGGCGCCAATCAAGCCGTAGGGAGCATATTCAACGAGTGTAAGTCCCCCGTCACCGCTCCAGGCTGTCGGGTCGAGGATCTCGGTGCCAGGGGCTTTGTTCGCATTCACCAGGTTTTTATCGATCTTGTCCTCATAGCGCCCCATGCCCGTTTCTTGCCATGCCTCGTAGGCGAGGAGCTGAGCGTTTTCGCGCATCACGCGGCGGATGTGTTGAATCATCTGCTCGCGGATGGAGAGGGGCAGCTCGTTTAGCTGGTTATACGCCAATCGTGCGGCAGCGACAGCGCTATCAACATCCGCGAAAAGATTGTCGCCATGGCGTAGGACGGGCGCCGGTGGGGGCGGCTGCACGGGATCTTTTGGCTCCGGCAGCGGCCCATGCCGCACGCGTTCCCCTTGCTGAAGTTCGTCCATAACCTGTTGGACGATGGCGTCAATTCGTGTGTCGTCCAACATCATCCAGCCCCTGATTTGTCGTACTTCACCACACCATCGACTTCGAGGACGTCGACGATGGCCATAATTACACCGTCGCAAGGTCGTTCGTGGGTGTACTTCGTTTGCCGGGCGGCGCTGCCTGTGGCGTATAGCACGACTTCGCCCAAGCCTGCGCCAACGGCATCCGCTGCCACACGATAGCCGCCAGTCTCCTTGACCTCGATGTCGAGCTGCTTGAGCACAAGAAACTTGAGACTCTCGAGGCTTTCCTCTTTCCGAGTGGCGACAAGTGTGCCAACAACTTTACCTAGTAGCATAGGGCACTCCATTTCGATGACCGCTGGTTTCGGGCAAAACGATGCTGCTGACGGGGAAGCAAGCCGTATTGTAGGTGCGGTCCTGTCCTGCTCCGCTTCCTCGAGGAACACGTTCTCGATTCCCCGTCAAGATATTCCGTTCGCCCTCAGTACACGATCACCAATGTCGTCGGTTAGTGCAGCGTAAGGTTAGCTCTCCGCTGGTCCCCGACCGAGTGGCAGTGTGACGTCCACGTTTGCATGCGGGCGCGGGATTACATGAATGGCGGCAACTTCGCCGACCTTCTCCGCTCCGCGTGCGCCGGCTTCAACGGCAGCTTTAACCGCTGCAACGTCGCCTCGCACGACGGCGGTGACAAAACCTCCGCCGGTTTTCTCGTACGACACCAATTCGACTTTGGCAGCCTTAACCATCGCGTCCGCGGCTTCAACCATCGCCGGATAGCTTTTGCATTCGACCATGCCGAGTGCTTCCGTCGTTCCGTATTCTTCTGCCATGTGGTCCTCCTGAGTAGCAAGAATTACTTTCTTAGATAGATATTCCCGGCTCAATATTTGGGCAATCTAGTTTCACCTGACGTGAATTGAAATTCTTTCACGTCTTCTTTGGATAGCCTTCGAACTTACTCTTTGCGTTTCGATGCCACTTCACGACCGCTTACACCTTCGATCGAAGCCACCGCCGCGCTGTATCCTGCCATGATGTCACGCTCTTCGCCGCCGAGGTATACCCGACCGAAGCTCCCGAAGGCGCGTACATCAAGGATGTTAATATTGGCGGCTTTCTCTGCCTCATTTGCGGCGAGGGCTGCATAGCCGGCGGGTTCTACTTCCAAAACGTACAGTGTCTGCCCGGCTAAGAGCATATGCCCATAACGCATTCGGTTGATTAGCTGGACCTGGTGGGCGTCGATATTGCGGATGATCTGACTGGAAACGACGCGCGGTTTTATGCGGTCCGATTCTTCCAGATTAAGCGCTTCGAGAATTGCTGCGCCGGCTGCGCGCACCTCCGCCTGGTCGCTGTGATGGACCTCGAGCAGTCCGAATAAACGCTCCACAATCTGCATGCCCGGACGCACTCGCGTTGCTTTAAGAGCAATGTCGGTTATGCGATTGATTTCAATGCCAGGGGATATTTCCACCCATAGAGATGTATCGTTAGGGAGGGGGAGAAACCCCTTGACAACCGTGCCTAAGTAACCGGCATGCTGCAGCTGCAGATTATCGAGAAATACGTATGTGCGTAGATCAACGGTCATAGATGATCCTCCTTACTGGTTTCCGTTCGTGGATCCCTGGGCAATCTTGACACTTGCGCTTGCGCCGATGCGAGAGGCGCCGGCAGCGATCATCTTCTGGGCATCTTCAAATGTGCTGATGCCGCCTGCCGCCTTAACCCCGATTGAAGGTCCAACGACCCTCCGCATGAGGGCTACATCTTCAGGCGTCGCGCCGCCTGGTCCAAATCCGGTTGATGTTTTTACGAAGTCCGCCCCCGCGACTTTGGAGAGCTGTGAGGCGATAACTTTCTCTTCATCCGTCAGCAATGCCGCCTCGATGATGACTTTCAGAATCGCATTTCCAGCGTGGCACACTCGGGCGATGGAGGCGATGTCGCGCTCGACGAGCTCGTAATCGCGGGATTTTAGTGCGCCGACGTTGATGACCATGTCGACCTCGGTTGCCCCGTCACGGATCGCTTGTTGAGTCTCGAATACCTTGACCTCCGTCGGCGTAGCGCCGAGCGGAAAACCCACAACTGTGCATACAGGCACCCCGCTTCCCTCGAGAAGCTCAGCACAGAGTTTTACATTCGTCGGGTTGATGCATACCGATGCAAATTGATATTTCCGCGCTTCGTAGCAAAGCTGGGCGATCTGATCGTGGGTCGCCTCCGCTTTCAGCAAGGTGTGGTCGATGAAATGGGCGACGCTCGTGTCTGTCGGCGCGATGCCAAGCGTGCTGGCGACGCGGTCAGCACCTGCGGTGACGACGGGATGGACGTGGTCCATATAGGTGTCGGGGCAGATGTCTGGTGTGCGTGATCCGCCGTTTTTAGCGGAGGGCATCGCCGAGTCGTCCTGGATCAGGATCAGGACCTGGCGTGTGATTTGCTCGATGATGCATTCGATGGTCGCGTCATCCAGTTCTCTTGTCTTTTTTACCTGTAAATTCATTTCCATTACCAATCTAGCTCCTAGAATTAATGATGATTACTTTGTGAATCGCCGTTCGATCTCCATGATCTTATCCACGCGGCGAGCGTGTCTTTCGCCGCCAAATGAAGTCTCCAACCAAGTTTTCATAATCTGCTTCGATAAATTTGTGCCCAGAAGCCCTGCGCCGAGCGTTAAGACATTTGCGTTGTTGTGCTCCCGGCTATTTGCGGCCGTCGCCTGGTCATAGCACATTGACGCCCGGACGCCGGGCACCTTGTTCGCCGTCATGCATGAGCCAATGCCCGCTCCGTCGATGATGATTCCGCGCCAGGCGCGACCGTCAGCCACGAGTTGGGCCACAGCGAAGGCGAAATCCGGGTAGTCGACTGATTCCGCGCTGTTGGTTCCGCAGTCGATGACCCCGTAGCCGAGCTCTCCCAGAACTGTTTTCAAGTTCTCTTTTAGCGTATATCCGCCATGATCCGCACCGATTGCTACCTTTTTCTCACCGCCTCCTGGAGCAGAGGTGGGGATCGCAGCCTTCGAGGGAGATGCAGCTAATTGTTCTTTGAGCATGATTATTCGCCGTTCCATGGCGATTTGCCGTGCGAGGGGCGTGACCAAGAATCCCGGTGGAATTCTGAATTCGCTGCCGTACGGTAAGTCCTTGATGTCCAGCTCCGTCACAAGTTGCCCTGTCGATCGCTGCCGGGGCTGGAAATGTCGACTGATTTTTTCGATTCGTTACTCGCTCACGCCAGTAGTGGGGACGATGGAGAGGGATTGTGAGGCAGTAGAATCGCCTTCACGGATCGTGATGTGGCGATCCATCGCCACTTGGCGTGCTAGTGGTGTGACTAATTTGCCCTGAGGGACAGTGAGGGATCCGCCAAAAGGAAGATCTTTGAAGTCCAGTTCGGTGACCAATTGGTCTGCTGTTTGTTGTGGCGGGTTGAAATGTCTCCCGGTTGTCTCAATCTTCTCCGTGCTAACCTTTGAGTCTGGAACGATCGATAGCGCTTGTGAGTCGGGTTCACTATCTCTAAGGATGGAGATATGGCGATCCATCGCCACTTGACGTGCAAGAGGGGTGACGATTGAGTCTTTTGAAACCCTGATTTCCCCCCCGTAGGGGAGGTCATTTACATCGAGCTCTGTGACCAAGTTGCGCCCCGCGTTTCTTGATAACGCTGGGGTAGGGTTTGTTTTTCCCAACGTCCTGTAAACAACTCGACTCACGAGATTTCGGATTTTTTTCTCGTCGCTCACGAATGCCTTCTCCTAAACACTGATTGCCAGGTGCGCGGGGCAGGGAGCCGCCGATCACTTCGCCCTCAGATCAGGAACTCCTCTTCTTGCTTGATGCCCATGGCCTCGCGCAGCTTTCCTTGGCCTTGAAAGCGCAGGATTTCAACTTCAAAGCGTGACCGGTCTCCCCGGAATAGCGCATGGAAGTATTCAATTGGTGTGCCATCCTCTAAGTAGCTGATGCTCTCGATGCGGATTAGGGGTGATCCAAGCTCGATTTCCAGAAGGTTTGATTGCTGCTCGTTAGCCCCGACAGCATCGATCAACCGCCGACCACGTACGATTCTCAGGTCGTACTCCTTCTCCAGATATGCGTAGAGTGACTCCTCGGTGAGGTCCGCGGAAACTAACTTGCGGCAAGGTTCATAGGGCAAGAATGACGCTACGAGAACCACCGGTTCATCCTCGACATATCGCAAGCGGTTTATCTTGATCACCGGTGTGAGGTCTTCCAGTTGAAGATTGGTGGCTACTTTTTGAGAGGCGGGCAAGATCGATTGCTCGAGGATTTTGTCCGCCATTTTTAATCCCCGCTCGGTCATATCTTGATGGAAGCCGACGAGTGAGTGCACAAGGCTCGTGCTGCTGATCTTCGGCTCGGCGACGAAAGTGCCCTTGCCTTTCTCGCGCAGGACCATGCCCTCGTATGTCATTTCTTTTAGTGCTTGGCGAACGACTGTCCGGCTGACTCCGAAGTGCTGGCAGAGTTCAGGCTCGCTCGGGAGTTGATCCCCGGGCTGCCAGTGTCCGCTCTCGATTTGCTCGATAAGGGCATTTTTAAGCTGGAGATAATAGGGAAGAGGGGAATCCCGATCGATGGACATTTCTTGTTTTACCGGCTTCGAACCTCTCGGTGTCATCTGTGCTCTGTCCCTATCCTGTAACTACATGTAATACCGTTACCCACAACCTGTAATCTTGTTATTACAAGTTGAGTAATTCTATAGGGTTTGCGGATTAATGTCAAGTAGTTGGTTTGGATTAGTGATTATGTAAAGTTTAGACGGGGCTAGTTGGATAGGGATGAAGGAAGCGTGGATCCTCGAGCTGGAAAGGCAATAGAAAAGGGAGGTCGCGAGCGACCTCCCTGGCTTTCCGATAAAGTGATTTTAGAAGATGCCCAACAAACTATCGAGGCTCCAGACGGCGCCAGCATCTAACATAATTATGATTACCTGAGCTGCGATCATCATCAAGTTCTGACCCTGTTCGCATTGATATGCCGGATTGACAGATCTATCCTTAGGTTTGACGCCTGCAAGAGCAAGGTAGTTAAGGTTCATGAAGATTCCGACGAGCGCCGAAATTGGCGTCAGAAATCCGAGTGTCAGCCCGATTCCGGTTGCCGTTTCGCCGGCGATGACGAGGTAGGGGAACCAGCTGCGGTTTTTGCTGACCATGGATTTGATCAGAGAAGCGAAGGCTGGCACAGGATGGTTATCCGCCAGGGAAATCGTCCAGTCGACCATGCCTCCGTCGATGAATTTGCGCAGCGGTTTGTGCAGCACACTCTTGATCCACCACAAACCGACGGCAATGCGTAAGATCGCCAACCAATGGCTAGCACTGAGAAAACCGAAAATATCTTGCATGACTCCTCCGTTCTTTTTACTCTACGAATCTTGCCTGATCCCTATTGGTTCACCCACCCATTTTGGCTAATTATTTTTATGTGGCAGGGAGCAGGTTGTGAATGACTTTCTACTCATATAGATGGGTCTGTCCAGCCGTTTTCTTACGTCGCAAATTTAAGGCAAATTGCCGTCTGTTTTTTTATATTGATCGCGTATTGCTATGCGTGATTGGAGGCTTTGGCCCGCGTGGCGTGTTGTGCGCTAACAGCGGATCGGAATGCAGGAGTACGGAAACTAGTGCAAATATCAGCGCGGGTACAATTTCCGGTCGATTATAAACTCGAGTATACTTTTCACGGTTATCACGATCCAGAATACAAACCAGCAAAAAGACAGATTGCTTCGAGAACCACAGGATTAAATAGTGGAACGTACCAACGAGCAGTGGATTTCCGATCTGCGTTCATCAGGGAGTGCACAAGACGAAGCCCTGGAGGATTTGCGTGTCAAGATCCGGA
>DAOUTT010000016.1 GCA_030668545.1 Anaerolineales bacterium
AAGTCCAACATTCCGCGAATTCTAACATACCCGGCAGATGCGAAGAAATCACCTCGACACATAGATATTATCAGCCCCTTACAAGCCGATGGTACAATGATCGAATGGACTTATTTGACCATGCTATGAAGGATCGCATAGCCCGCGAAGCTCCGCTCGCCGCACGTATGCGGCCGCGCACATTGGATGAATTCGAGGGTCAGGAAGAGATTGTCGGAGAAGACTGCCTTCTTCGGCGTGCTATCCAGGCAGATCGTCTTTTCTCTTCAATACTCCTCTGGGGACCTCCCGGAACCGGAAAAACCACGTTAGCGATGATCATCGCCAACACCACAGAATCCCATTTTGTCACAATCTCGGCTGTTCTGGCCGGGAAAGCAGATCTCCGCCGCATCATTAAAGCGACAGAGGAGCGGCGCAAACTATACGGCAAGCGAACAATCCTCTTCGTGGACGAGGTCCATCGCTGGAATAAAGCTCAACAGGATGCGCTTCTGCCTCACGTCGAGAACGGGGCCATCACCCTCATCGGTGCGACGACTGAAAACCCGTACTTCACAGTGATTGGAGCCCTGGTTTCGCGCTCACGAATTTTCCAGCTGCGTTCGCTTGAGGAGGAGGATGTAAACCGGGTTATCCAACGTGCCCTCACTGATCTCGAGCATGGCTACGGCAGTAAACAGATCCAGCTCGACCAAGATGCTCTGGATCACTTGACCCGCGTGTCCGGTGGGGACGCACGCAATGCGCTGAATGCGCTCGAATTAGCTGTGGAATCCACACCCCCTGATGAGAACGACGTTATACACGTCACGCTAGAAGTTTCCCAAGAATCCATCCAGCGCCGTGCGGTCTTATACGACAAAGACGGCGATGCACATTACGACACTGTCTCAGCTTTTATCAAATCAGTGCGCGGTTCCGATCCAGACGCTGCGCTCTATTGGTTGGCGAAAATGCTCTACGCAGGCGAGGACCCGCGTTTCATCCTGCGCCGCCTGTTGATCCTGGCTTCGGAGGATATCGGCCTGGCTGACCCAATGGGCCTCGTCGTCACCTCCGCCGCAGTCCAAGCCTTTGAATTCGTTGGGTTACCAGAGGGGGTGTACGCTCTTGTGGAGGCAACACTCTACCTGGCAACAGCTGAAAAATCGAATACCACTAGCGCCTATTTCAAGGCCTATAAATACCTGGAGGAAAAAGGGGTTGTCGAAGTCCCACAGCACCTGAAAGATGCCAATCGCGATGGAAAAGCTCTCGGACACGGGAAGGGCTATAGGTATCCGCACACACATCCCGGGCATCACATCGGGCAGGGTTATTTGCCTGACTCGCTCCTCGGGACTTATTTTTACCACCCCTCCGAACAAGGTTACGAGGCGCAGGTTGCTGAGCGACTGGATCGATGGCGCGCGGCTCAGCGGAAGGCATTAGATATTGATGCCACGCTCGAACCATCCGATCTCGCCGATCAAGAGATCGATGCGATCAAGAAAAAACATACGATGCGCAGAAGCTAACCATCCTAACGGAGAATTAATGACCACCTTCTATCTCATCCGTCACGGACACAATGATTTTCTGGGGAAACGCAAACTTGCTGGGCGGATGTCGAACGTCCACTTGAGTTCAGAAGGGTACCGTCAGGCCGAGGCGCTCGGTCGCATACTCTCTTCAGTCAAGTTCGAAGCGATCTATGCCAGCCCGCTGGAACGAGCTGTCGAAACCGCTGAACCAATAGCTCGCGACCAGGGTCTCGATATTCTCATCCGCGAAGGCCTCCTCGAAATCGGATACGGCACCTGGCAGGGGCAATCGCTCAAAACTTTACGCCGCCGAAAACTCTGGCCGATCATCCAGAACACTCCGTCGTTAGCCAGGTTCCCAGAGGGCGAGTCTTTCCCGGAAGCTCAAGCGCGCGTCGTAGCTGAGATCGAAGCGCTCCGCGATTTGCATCGCAGCAAGAAGGCGAGCATCGCCTGTGTGTTCCATTCAGATCCAATCAAACTCGCCATCGCTCATTATCTCGGTCTGCCATTGGATCTCTTCCAGCGCATCACGATCTCCCCTGCTTCAATGAGCGTGCTAACGATAAGCGACAGCAGCATCCGCGTTATGGGTCTCAACGACACGCGCGCGACGTACGGCACACCGCAGGTTTGATATACTCAATTCGGCAGCAAGAGGATATGCCTAACCGTTCATCAGCGTAGTGTAGGACTTTAGATGGCAGGCATCCAGTACGAACTCAAACCAGTCGATCGGATCACAACCGGGGCTATTGGCGGCCCCGGGAAACGCGTTTTCTATCTACAGGGGCGCGCCGGGGATCAACTGGTCACACTACTTATCGAAAAACAGCAGATTCAATCGCTCTCTGTTGGCCTTGATGAATTCCTGGGTGAGCTGCACAAGCGCCTTCCTGATCTACCTGAATCTTCACGGGATTACATCGAAGGTGAGATGGCGCTCGAGGAGCCTATCGATCCCGCCTTCCGCGTGGGTCACATTGGGCTTGGCTATGACGAGGAAAACGATATGCTCATCCTTGTAGCTCGCGAGATTCAACCTCTCAATGAAGACCCTGAGCAGGCTTCGGCCACTCGATTCTGGTGCAGCCGCTCGCAATTGCGCCGGATGTGCAGCTGGGGTTTGGATTTGTCCGCTCGCGGCAGACCTGTATGCGGCAACTGTGGCGAGCCTATGGACCCGCAAGGCCATTTCTGCCCCAAGAAAAACGGTCATAAACGCTGACGTTCAAACTCCATCCGGGCTCGCTGTGGCTTCCTGAAAACCTCCTGTATAGATCGCGCATATGAACAAACACAGAGATGAACATTTTTGAGTTTGAAAACCTTGAAGCGATTACCCACATCCTCAACACTGGTGAAATTAGTGTGGTGGGCCAGGTAGCATGGGGATCGAACTTCACCTTTCTCGTCCAGATCGAAGGAGATCATGGCCAAATCCCGGCGATATATAAACCGGCACGCGGCGAACAGCCGCTCTGGGATTTCCCCCATGGCTCTCTCGCCGACAGGGAAGTGGCGGCTTACCTCGTGAGCCAGGGATTGGGCTGGGAACTCGTCCCGCCAACTGTGCTGCGCGATGACGCACCCGCCGGCCCAGGTTCGCTTCAACTCTACATCGATGTCGATCCCGATCGTCATTACTTCACATTCAGCCAGGAGGAGAAGTGGCGATTGCATTCCACGGTGCTTTTCGACATCATCATCAACAACGCCGACCGCAAATCCGGTCATATCCTCCTTGGCGAGGATGATCACCTCTGGTTAATCGATCACGGCTTATGCTTCCATGATGAAGAGAAACTGCGCACGGTGATTTGGGATTTCGCCGGTGAGCCCATTCCAGATATGCTGCTCGAGCGCGTGCATCTGTTGCGGGATCAGCTGGAGTCAGAAAACGATGTTTACGACGACCTATCGCGCTTGCTTTCCGGGGCAGAATTACACAGCTTTCGAGAACGTATCGATCGAATCCTACAATCTCCCGTCTTCCCTTCGCCCGGTGCAGGCCGCCCCTACCCTTGGCCGTTGGTATAATCCAACCCAGGTTATTCTGGAGCAATTCTCCCATGGACACACACAGATTCGCTCTCCTTGGTTTCGGGAACGTCGGCCAAGCGTTCGCGCGGCTGCTGATGGCGAAAAGCGATGAACTCCTAACCCAGCTAGATTTAAACTGGCAAGTCGTTGGGATCATGACCGGTCACCACGGAGTAGCGATAAATCCAACGGGGATAAACCTTGAGAGTGCGCTGGCGATGATCGCGGCGGGTGATTCGCTCGACCCGCTATCCGCTGAACCAGCGCCACAAAATGGCACCGATTTCATTCGTGCGTGCAATGCTGACGTCCTTTTTGAGAACACCCCCGTCAGTTACCACGACGGTCAGCCTGCGATTGAACACATCTCCACCGCGCTCTCCGCTGGCATGCACGCCATAACGGCGAATAAAGGTCCGGTCGTTCACGCCTATCGCGAACTTACGAAATTAGCGCAAGCACATAAGCGGAAATTCTTCTTCGAATCTGCGGTTATGGATGGCGCGCCAGTGTTCTCCCTCTGGCGAGAAACCCTTCCTGCTGCAGAACTCCAATCCTTCCGCGGGGTCCTGAACTCGACAACCAATCTCATCCTAACCTTAATGGAGCAGGGAAAGACCTTCGAAGACGCCGTCGCTTACACCCAGTCGATCGGCATCGCCGAGACCGATCCCTCAGGAGACATCGAGGGCTGGGACGCAGCGATCAAAGTTGCGGCGCTCGTCACCGTACTCATGGGCACAAATCTGCAACCTTCTGACGTTGAGCGCAAAGGGGTTGAGTCCCTCCGCAGCAAAGACATACAATCTGCTTCAGCAGACGGGAAGCGCTGGAAGCTCATCTGCGAGGCTGAAAGAACAGATACAGGGATAGCGACATCTGTACGCCCCGAGCTGCTCGATCCCACCGACCCACTCTACAATGTGATGGGGACATCCTCTGCTGTTACTTTTTACAGCGACGCCCTCGGTCCGCTCACGGTCACCGAGTCCGATCCGGGGCCTCATACTACCGCCTACGGACTTCTCGCCGACTTTATTAATAGTGTGAGATAAACCCGCGATTAACGTGCCCTTAAAGCCAACGCAATCTCAAGGTGATTCTTCTAATGGCAGGTTGACATCTGATACGCTTGAATCCAGCAACCACACCCTTGCTCCCAGGAATGCCGCATGGATCACAGCCCTTTTCTAGCCCTCCTTCTTATTACGGTGCTCGCCCTGGTTGTCCCAATTCTCTCAGCTCGCCTGCGATGTTTTTACATCCCCATCGTTGTCGGCGAGATCGTCGCCGGCATCATCATTGGTCAAAGTGGTCTAAATCTTGTTGAACCATCACAGACGCTCAGATTTCTGACGGAGTTTGGTTTCGCATATCTGATGTTCCTCTCCGGATTGGAAGTGGATTTCGAACTCCTCCTATCGGGTGGTCCATACTCAAGTGGAAAATCTTTCTAGAAACGTCCCCTGACGCTCGCCGCACTACTCTTGCTGGGCACCCTTAGCTTGGCTCTGTTTTTCTCATGGCTGCTGTCTTTGTCAGGTCTCGTCGAAAGCCCGATCCTCATCGGTTTGATCCTGAGCACGACTTCCCTGGGCATCCTAGTGCCCGTCCTTAAGGAGCGGGATCTTCTCGATCTGAAATATGGCCAATACATCCTTGTCGCTGCATCTGTTGCAGATTTCGTCACTCTGCTTTTGCT
This sequence comes from Anaerolineales bacterium, assembly GCA_030668545.1. Lineage (GTDB taxonomy): Bacteria > Chloroflexota > Anaerolineae > Anaerolineales > E44-bin32 > E44-bin32. The sequence continues at coordinate 5,272 of DAOUTT010000016.1, forward strand.
AACAATCGTCATTGCCATTCGCAGTCAAGGATTGACGCTGGATCTCCTGCTGATACCTGCCCTATTAACCATCTTTGCCATTGCCGTTCGCGGAATGCGGCGAGTCTCTGAGCTTGGCTTTCTGCAAACCTTCCTCGATGGGCTTTCGAGCGCCACGGCGCAAATCCGGGTGCGCGGCGCATTCGCGCTCATGGTCGCCTGGGTTGTGCTGGCTGAAGCGTTGGGCGTGGAGCTGATCCTGGGTGCTTTTCTGGCTGGTGTCATTGCTGGTTTACTCGATGATCAGGAAGGCGAGAACGCGCGTGCTAAGCTCGATGCTATTGGCTATGGATTCTTCATCCCTATCTTCTTCATAATGGTCGGCTTTGAGTTGAACCTTCAAGCCATCATCGAGTCCCCTCAAGCTCTCCTGCTGGTCCCATTGTTCGTTGCCATAGCATTTTTAGTTAAGTTCATCCCGGCGCTGCTGCTGCGCATGCAATTTAACTGGCGCGAAACCCTCGCAAGTGGTTTTCTGCTGTCCGCTCGTCTCTCTCTCATCATCGCCGCCGCGTCGATTGCTCTGCGTCTGGGCTTGATCTCAGAAGCTCTTAATGCTGCGATCATTCTTCTCGCCATAGTTTCCTGCACGCTATCACCGATACTCTTCAACCGCATCCTTCCCGCCGGTGAGGAAAAGCGCCGCCGCGGCATCATCCTCATTGGCCAAGACCAACTGACTGAGTTCCTCGTTGAACGGCTGCTCGCCCTCAACGAACCTGTTGCCATTATCTGCCCGGACGATAGCCGCAAAGCTGCGTTCCAACGTTTGGCTGTTGATTTTTTCGAGGGTTGTGCAGACCTGCCTGCAGCTCTAGCGAAAGCTGGCGCCGCTGATGCCCGCGTTCTCATCGACCTGACGATGAGTTCGGAGGAGACGCTGAATGTCTGCACCACAGCACGGGAAACGTACCAAATCCCTCTCGTCATCTCCAGGATCAGCGATGTGGAGCTGATACCTCGGCTTCAGCGCTTGGGTTTGAAAGTCGTTCAACCCACGCTCGCTACTGTACTGGCCATCGAAGATGCTCTTCGCTACCCGATGATTTTCGACCTTCTGATGGACCGTGAAGATAGCGAGATTGATGTTGTAGAACTGAGGATTGGCAATCCCTCCATCACTGACATGCCACTCCGGAAAATTCGGCTGCCCGGTGACGCACTCATCGTAAGCATGTCGCGAGAGGGCACCGTGATGGTTCCCCAGGGGGACTTAACCTTAAAATTGGGTGATCGCGTTGGTCTCATCGGCAGCTCCAAATCGGTAGAACGAGCTGCGGCGATGTTGCGAAGGTAAGACCTTCGTAACCACGATGTTAATATTCCTACCTTGACGTACACTCATTTCCATTATAGGATGGCTCCATCTTATGAAAGGAGGGCGCACCCTATTATGATGATGCTAATGGTGAAAATTGCAGCGGCGGTTCGAAGCCACACAGCTACCGGCTCTGGTTTCGTCTTACCTACGCGGAGTGCGCCTATCGATAGATAGATCCTGACGATTCTGTCCTAATGACAGCCGCGGGCGCACTCCAGCGCCCGCGGTTTTTTGTTTCACTAAAACGACTCATACGCGGAGAGAGCGGTCGATCCAGGTGTGCAAAAGATGAAGAATTCGTCGATCGAATTATTGAGGCGGCTGTGATCAATAATACGGAGCTCCAGTTGCCATTTATTGGAGCTCACCGCAGCAAGAAGCTGCGGATCAGTTTAAGGTGTGAAATGAAAGAGATATTAAATCTTGATCTGAAGAACCTGGCCTATGCACCCGAAATATCGGGGTTAGCATTGCGGGGCTATTCAGGTCCTCAGGAACATGAACGGATCGCCGCCGTCATCCAGCGCTGCTGGGATGCGGATAGCGTGGATGAGGTCATCACTCCCGACGACATTACCCGCAGATTCACCCACATGCAGAACTTCGATCCAACGCAGGATGTTCTGCTCGCGGAGATTTGCGGGGATTTAGTCGGCTACGTCCGGATGAACTGGCTTCATGAGTCAAACGGCGATGTCATCTTTCGGCACGATGGATGCGTCCTCCCCGAGTGGAGGCGAAAGGGGATTGGATCAACCTTACTTCGTTTCACTAAGGATCATTTAAAAGGGCTAGCAAACCACGCTCCGAAAGAGGGCTTGCGTTTTTTTGAAGTTTTTGTGGCAGACACCGAGAGCGAGAAGCAGGCTCTGCTGAAAAGTGCAGGATACCAACCTGTCCGCTTTTTCTTTGAAATGGTACGTCCTCTTGATGCTGATATCCCTGAAATAGCGTTGCCTGAGGGTCTCGAAATTCGTCCTGCTACTCCCGATCTGTACCGGACCATCTTCGACGCTTCCGAAGAAGCTTTTCAAGACCATTGGGGGCACGTCCCGGCGACAGACTCTGAATATCAAGGGTGGGTAAAAAGCCCCTACTTTCAACCCGAGCGCTGGAAAGTCGCCTGGGACAACGGGCAGGTCGCCGGCATGGTCTTGAACTTCATCAATGACAAGGAAAATGAACGCTTCAACCGCAAACGAGGTCATACGGAAGATATCAGCGTTCGTCGCCCCTGGCGCAGACGCGGTCTGGCCCGGTCGTTATTGGCTCAAAGCCTGCAGATGTTAAAAGATGAGGGCATGGAGGAAGCTGCACTAGGGGTGGATACCGACAATCCAAGCGGAGCATTAGGCTTATATGAAAATCTTGGATTTCAAAATATCAAGCTATGGATGGCCTATCGCAAGCCGATGGTATAAACGAAGTGTGAATATCGAGAGGCACGCACTCGAGATATTTCTACGGTGAAGAAGATGACCGAACAAAGTTTCACCAAATTCGTAAACGCTGGTTACACGATCCGCCCGGCAAGTCTGGATGACATCGAGGGTTCGGTGGAGATGTTTAACCTGAGCTCAAAGGCGATGATCGGCGCTCCCGTGTTTACAGAGGAACGCAACACGAAGGAATGGCAGATGCCGAACTTCGATCTTCAACACGACACCAGACTTGTGATTACTTCGACAGGACAAATCATCGGCTGCATCGAGGTGTGGGATGTAGAGAGGCCGCCCGTCCACCCCTGGATTTGGGGCCGCGTCCATCCAGAGTGGGAAGGCAAAGGCATTGGCACAGCGATGATGGAATGGGCATTGGAACGCGCCCGTGAGGCAATACCCCGCGCTCCCACGGGCGCACGCGTTTCGGCGCGCTCCGGAACTGTAAATACCTACAATCCAGCGAAGGAATTGCTTCAGAATATGGGCATGAAAGCCATCCGCTATGGATGGGACATGTTGCTCGACTTTGACGCAGCGCCCCCAGCGCCTGTATGGCCAGAGGGAATCTCAATCCGGACTATACGCCACCCGGAGGATACCGAAGCCGCCTACCGGGCCGACGTCGATGCATTCAAGGACTATTGGGGATATATTGAAACCCCCTTTGAAGAGGGATTCAAACAATGGAAACATTACGTTTTTGAAATCCGGAAGCCCGACCCTGCTTTATGGTTCCTGGCTATGGACGGTGATGAAATTGCCGGCATGGTATCGTGTCGAGCGGAGTCAGATGACGACCCGGACAAGGGTTGGGTGAGTGTCCTTGGCGTCCGGCGTCCATGGCGACGCCGAGGCCTAGGGTTAGCTTTGTTGAGACAGGTTATTGGCGAATTTTATCACCGTGGGAAACCGCGCGTTGGGTTAGGCGTTGACTCAAACAATCTCGCCGGCGCGACGAGGTTGTATGAAAAGGCGGGCATGCATGTACAGCGGGAGTATGTCACTTACGAGATCGAACTGCGTCCTGGGGAGGAACTCCAGAATGAGTGAGAATCCACCAGCGTGCAATCAAACATCACCTGATAAGTTCTTTCCCTCGTTGTATCTCTACTATAATATGTGGCAACTTAATTAGAGAATAAAAAGGGACAATCCTTTTATCTTTAATGAATTGGAGCAAGGATAGCATGGACAAACCCGTTCCCTTCAAAGCCATCCTCTGGGATCTAGGAGGCGTCATTCTACGCACCGAGGACTGGGAGCCGCGCCATTGTCTGGACCGGATGCTGGATTTACCGGACGGGAAAATATACGAACTCGTCTTCGAGAGTGAGATAAGTCGCAAAGCCACTGTAGGCGAAGCCACCAATGACGAACTCTGGATGCAGGTAGGTGATCAGCTCACACTTTCAAGTGATGAATTAACTCTCGTGAGGGATGAATTCTGGTCAGGCGATCAGATCGATCTGGAATTGATCCGTTTTATCCGCACCCGCAAAACCGAAACAAAAATGGGGCTATTATCCAATGGATGGTCTTCCACTCGACGCTTCATCGATGAACGCTGGCATATCACCGATATCTTTGACGACATGATCATTTCTGCCGAGGTAGGCTTAGCAAAGCCCGACCGGCGGATCTATCAATTAGCCCTTGATCGGTTGGGCGTCGAAGCGGAACAAACCATCTTTATCGACGACTTCGATGAGAACATCCAGGGAGCGCGTGAACTGGGGATCCGTGGAATCCACTTTCAAGACCCTCAAATCCTCATGGAAGAGTTAAAAGATCTTCTCGACTTCACAGCCTAAGCTCTCCATCATCCGAGAGGACGCAACCCAGACACCATTGCAGAGCTTATAAAGCTCTGCAGTTGATAATCAAACTTCAAAACCGCTGGTATACTCAATTTACTATCCTAAAAAGTTCGTGGCAGAATCGGGGGGTCTTACAGGTGTTGTTTGAAACATATGTGGGTTGATCCAAGTCTCACATACAGAAATGCCTCCGCAGCCTGTTCCAAAGGGGGACACGAAGCTTCCATATGAATAAATCAATACAACCGTTGCTTTCTCGCAAAATGATCCTCTTTCTCATCGGACTCACTTTCGCCGAGGCGACGCGGGCGATGACCGCAGTTCAGATTCCGGTCTTCTTGCGTGAAATCGGAGCGAGCGTCAGTCAGGTCGGTCTTTTTTTTACCCTGACGATGATTGTGCCTCTGGTGCTCGGGATTTTCGGAGGTTGGATATCTGATTCAATCGGCCGCTTACGGGCGATCTTATTCGGGAGTCTTGCGGGGATCCTCGGATACCTCCCGTTCGCATTCGCACAGCGCTGGGAAGTGACTCTTATCGGCCCCATCATCCTGGCGGTGGCAACCGGTTTGATCCAGCCATCCTTCCGAGCCTATATTGCTGACACTTGCCCAACGGAGACCCGCGGCCGTGTTTTCGGACTCAGTAAATCATTTATCACCGCGGCCTGGATCATCACCCCACCCCTGGGCGGCTTCCTGGCAATGAACTACGGGGCCCGCACGATGTTTCTCACCGCGGTTTTTCTTTATGGCATCGCCGCCATCATTTTTATGTTCCTTTTACGATCAGAGGAAATGAAGACCACCGCGCCAGCGGAAAAACCCAGCCTTAAGTCGCTCAAGGAATCTTTCACGCATATCTTCCCGATTGTCTTGGCTGGGGGATTGTTAACCTGGATCATAATTTCGGAGGGCATTCGTGTCTTCGCTTCGTATCTTTCTTTCAACCTCCTACCAGTTTACCTGAACGATATTGGCCTAATTAACAAACAGGGCCTTGGCTTAATTGATGGTCTGCATGGCGTCGCCTGGGTTCTCGCTGCCCCAATCGGTGGGTGGCTCTCCGATAAATCGAGCGAACGGAACAGTTTCATGCTTGGTACGGCGATTTTCCTCTCCTCGTTCCTTATTTTCATCCTCGCAGAAGGCTTCGAAGTCTTTGCTCTCTCATGGATCATCATGGGGATCGGCGGCGCACTTCTAGACCCGGCCGTTAATGCGCTCATCGCTCGTGGAGCACCCGCACATCTTCGCGGCGTTGCCTATGCTGTAGTACCGGCAATCATTGGCCTGGTTGCGCTTCCTGCACCCTGGATTGGGGGCCAGATCTGGGAAGCCACCAACCCCAAGATACCGTTCCTCGCCACTCTACTCATCGGTTCCCTTGCTCTCATCCCGGCCTGGTTCAAGCTTCGTGTGCCCGCCGATGAAGGTATCTCCCCAGCGGAACCCACATTATAAAAATTCTTGATATCCAGATCTCCTGCCTGGCGAATGAAATCCCGAAGGTAATAGGTTTTATAAAAGTTTAGCTCCCGTATGGGAGCATCTCCTTCACAAGCTCTTTACTTTATTCTTGAAAGAATTATTAAAGGGGTGAGCCCCCTGCCATTCAGCGGGCGGCCGGCATTGCCGCGTTCGCCGGTTGGTCCCAACTTCTTCGCCGCAGCGAAAGGGCGTTCCTCCAGTCGGTCGGCGCATTCATCATGATCGCCGAAATAAGCTGGTGATCAGTCAGATTGGCCAGAGGTTGCCACGGCTTACTGGGACGTGCAGCCCATAGATGGCCTGAGGCTCATTACACCTTCACTTTAGACACCTCGCGCCTAAGAGTCAATCAGCGATACGCTTAAAAATATCCAACGCTCACCTGCCTCATGAAATATCACAGCAAGTTTGGGCGATAATCTCGATGATTTAATTATCACCTTTAGAACAACGGATGGCGCGGTGCGGATCTGGAAGCTACCATGGGGGTGCCACCACAGATTACAATCCCGCATGAAGATCATCACAACTATGGGTGGTTCACGGGCATCAGTATCGAAAACGACCAAATGGTGTTGTTAATCATACGGTGCTGGTTTTTCGTTTCGGCTGAGCACCACTCGATTGTTGAACTCTCCAATAGCGGCATGCAGTAAATTGAGAGCACGTTGAAACCGAGAAACACTGATCCGCGTTAATATTAGTGATCCACCAGGAGAATACATCCATGAGCCCTCGTGTGAAATTGATCTTCAACCCCCTTGCTGACCGGGGACGGTCCTCAGATCTCGAAACATCTGTGCAGCACATCATCGACAAACACGACGGTGCAGAATGGTCCACAACCGAATACCACACCCACGCAATCGAAATCGCTGAGCAGGCCGCGCAAGATGGCTTCGATATCGTCGTCGCCATTGGCGGCGATGGCACCGTCCACGAAGTTGTCAATGGTTTGATGCGAGTCCCCGAAGATCAGAGGCCATTACTCGGTTCAGTGCCAATTGGCTCTGGTAATGATTTTTCTGCAAATGTCGGAGTAGCGGAGAAAATTGAGGCTGCACTCGAGCGAGTCTTCAACGGGGAGACAAAGACCATCGACATAGGCTTGGTCACGGATGGTTCGGGTCGATCAGAGTACTGGAACAACACGATCGGAATTGGTTTTGACGCCGCGGTTACGGTTTATTCCTATGAAATCACTCGGTTGCAGGGATTCACGCTGTATCTCTGGGCGGTGATAAAAACGATCTTTCTCCACCACCACGCGCCCAGAATGAAGATCATTACGGACCAGGAAGAGATCGATGATGATGTCCTCATGTTCGTCGCCGGCAACGGACCCAGGGAAGGCGGCGGCTTCCATGTCGCCCCGGATGCTATCTTCGACGATGGCTTATTTCACTACGCAATGATTGAAAATGTGTCCCGCCCGATGATGTTCCGCTTGATCCCGGAAGTGATGAATGGCACCCACGGTAGGTTCAAGACGGTTCGAATGGGTCACTTCAGCGAACTGCAATTGACGTCTGAGGAGCCTGTAACTATCCATCTGGATGGCGAGGTCTTCGCCGGGTTCGATTCCACTGTAACCGAAATTCAGATCAAGGTCCTTCCGAACGCCTTACGTGTTGTCATCTAGAGTGGATAACCTTCTCAAAAAAACATAAACGTTGTAGATTCCACTCCGTATGAGATCCTTAGCCCACACACTCGAAGACCAGGATACAGGCCACCTGCGGATTCTCTGTGAATTGTGGGGATTCGACTTACCCCAGGACTCCCATCGATCCGTCGTCGACGAAATATCGCTCTCCATGCTCAACCGCAACACGCTCGACGAACTACTCGAGAGCTTACCCGATGCAGCCAAACAAACCCTTGAAGGGATAGCCCAAGCTGGTGGCAGGATGGCATTGCCTGACCTGATCCGGGACCATGGAGAATTGCGGGAAATGGGAACCGGAAAGCGCGATCGCGAACAGCCCTGGCGCAGCCCTGCTTCTCCAGTCGAGATGCTTTGGTATCGCGGTCTGATCGGACGAGCATTTGCTGACACACCCAAAGGTCCGCAGGAGTTCACCTATATCCCAACAGATTTGCTGCAGATGTTGAGTGAAGCACTTCCTGATTACAACGCCCCTTCTCTATCGCCTCTGACGCAAGCCCCAAAACATGTCTATTTGGCAACCTCGGCTGCAGTTGACGATGCCACAACTCTTCTGGCTGCCATGCGCCGCACTCCCTTCCCCTCATTCGAGCTCTCCCGTAAGCCTGGTCTTACACTGGAGCGATTTCTTCTAATTCCAAGTTTGCATAATCTTCTGCCCACAATCCTGCAGGAGATGTTAATAATCGAGGGCCCGCCCTGGACGCCAAATCCTGAGAGAACCCGCGCTTTTATAGACGCTCCGCGCTCGCAGGCAATACGTGACCTGCTTCTGGCCTGGAAAAACTCTGTGACCTGGAATGACCTGGCTGTACTCCCTCACATCGTATGTAATACTGATGCCTGGCCCAATGACCCCGGGCTCTCTCGTCAAGGGGTGCTAGATCTCCTACAGCCTTTAAAGCCTGGGATTTGGTGGGACCTGAATGATTTCGTGGAGAGGGTTCGACAAACCTCCCCAGCCTTTCAACGGCCCGGTGGTGATTTTGATTCCTGGTATCTTCAGAATCAAAGCGGAATTTTCCTCCATGGCATCGAGAACTGGAATATGGTCGATGGCGCCCTTATTCGTTCCGTTATCACCGGTCCTCTTCACTGGCTTGGAGCCGTCGATCTCGGGCAAGATTCTCAATCTTCTCCTAAGCCCTCATTTCGCCTCACGTCAGTATCGGCGCTGCTGTTTGATCCGAAAGCGCCTGTCCACGTTGAAGAACCGGATAAGGCGATCGTCATTCACTCCGATGGTCGCATTATCGTTCCTCGTGGGGTTAATGGAGCTGTTCGCTATCAGATCGCTCGCTTCTCCCATTGGATATCGGTTGAAAACGAGAAGTATGAGTACCGTCTCACCCCGAGCACGCTGCAGCGTGCCAAAGAGCAAGGTTTATCCCATCAACATATCCGCACGATCCTAGAGAAGACCTGCGAATCCCCGCTGCCACGGCCTGTTGAACAGGCGTTAACTCGCTGGGCTGAGAGAGGCACCGAAGCGAATATCAAGCAATACTGGATCTTACGCGTCCAATCCCCAGATGTACTCGAGATGCTGCGCAGCAAGAAGTCGACAAATCGCTATTTAAAAGAGATCCTCAGCCCTACGACGGCAATCGTACAATCCTCAGATTGGCCAAAACTGCAGGCGGCTGCCGCGCGTCTCGGGTTTCTAATCGATCCACCAGGTTCGAATGAGGTTGCTTTGTAGTGCCCCCACGTCCCTTTCCGAAGGGTTAGCAATGCAATCCATATATGCCCGAGTTCCAAATCCGGGCTCTGCCAATCTGCTTCGAGTTGCACCTCATTGGAGGAGAGATCATGAGGTAGAGATATATAGCTCTGCTTGGATTTAATAATAAGTTTGAGCTGAGGGCTTGATGTTTGATCCAGGGACTGTGGGGGAGTGGAGTCCCCCACAGTCCCCCTTTGGGGGATTTAGGGGGAAAATATAAATTTAATCCCAGTGACTTCTCTGATGTAAACGGAAAGAGATTAC
>DAOUTT010000185.1 GCA_030668545.1 Anaerolineales bacterium
CACCTGAGGCGCTATAGGTTCCCATTAACTCCGTCTCAATCAGAATGTGGCCTTCGATTGCCGCAAGCACTTCCTCTTTCGTCGCACTTTCATCCAGCGCGAGCGATGTGTCTAACGCGTAGAGTTTGAAAAAATAGCGATGTACGCCACTCGGCGGACAAGGTCCACCATATCCCACCCTCCCCCAACTGTTGGTCCCCTGCTGGCTGCCATCGGGAAGTTCTGCATCTGCAGGCAGCCCAACATCTATCACGGTTGCATTTCCAGGGATATTGAAGAGAACCCAATGGACCCACATACCCACGGGCGCATCGGGATCATCCATGATTAAAACCAAAGAGGTCGTATTGTCGGGCGCTCCGGTCCACGCAAGTGGAGGCGAAATGTCGTCCCCATTACATGCATATTTAGATGGAATCGGATCGCCTTCAAGAAAAACCTCGCTCGTGAGGATAAACTCCTTCTCACTCTGAATTGGCTCAGGGCTTTCAGTTGGTTCAATTACAGGCTGTTCAACTTCCTTCGTCGCTTCAAGAGGTATTGTTGGTGGCTCAGTATTGACAGGTTTTACTTCCGGTTCCGACTGGCACCCACTGATGGTTGCTGCTAACAGTATGAATAATCCAAATACAATCGCGAGTCGGTTTCTTTTGATCGACATCTACTTACCTCCACTCATTGAGATTCACATTATTGTCCCGCATTAATAGCTATCCACATTCCACAAACACAACCTCTTATATCACACCTTTTCCCCACAGACAGGCGGATCACCTGACTGCATACGCAGTGCGAAGTGAACTGAATTAAAACACCCCTGACTCCCGTGACAACTTCTTTGCATTCCCTATTCACAGTATTTGGATTATCATTGTCTTTATTTGCGATTTGACCATACTCTTGAGATCCATCTAAATGTGCCAAGTCAGAGGAATTCAATGCAAGTGTTCCACTATTGAGTGGCGAGCGAAGCACCCCTGATCTGAAAATAGCAATATACCTTTGGAGTGCATAATGTTACCCAGCTTTCTCCTCACCCTACGCGAAGGCGTTGAAGTAAGCCTTATCATCGGCATCATCTTGGGAACGCTTTCGAAACTCGATAAGCAGCATCTTCGCAGCTCTGTGTGGCTTGGAGTCGGGGTGGCAAGCATCACCAGCCTTGGAGCGGCAGTAATCATTTATTCCCTCGGTACAAGTTTTTCAGGTAGATCTGAGGAGATATTCGAGGGGGTAACGATGGTTATCGCCGCGATCGTTCTGACATGGGTCATCTTCTGGATGAATCGTCAGGCCCGGAATATCAACCAGGACCTTGAAGCCGATGTCCGTTCGGCATCCTCCGAGCGAGGTCGATGGGCCCTTTTTAGCCTGGCGTTTTTTGCCGTCCTAAGGGAGGGCATTGAAATTGGGCTCTTCCTCACAACAACCACGTTCACTCTTGGGATAATGCGGACTATTCTTGGCGCTGTATTGGGATTGGTCGTCGCTATCGCAGTTACAAGCACACTTGTCGCCGGCATGAGCCGGATGCGGCTTCAAACTTTCTTCTTATCGACAAGCATTATGTTGATCTTATTCTCCGCCGGATTGGTAGGGCATGCTGTGCACGAATTTAATGAAGCAAATCTCATCCCTGCCATCGTCGATCCCCTCTGGGATGTCAGTCACATACTCTCTGAGAGCTCCACGCTGGGGCAAACATCGAAGGCTCTTTTCGGGTACAACGCAAACCCCTCGCTCACGGAGGTTATTGCGTATTTTGGATATTACGTATTCATACTTTTGATGTACCGGTTTTATTCCCCGTCTTCACCTGCTCGTGATGAGATTTCAATAACTTGAAATCTTTTCCAGTTTCAAGATGCCCTTCACATGTAGCTAATTGATCTCCATTCTACGCATTGATTGAGATGTCATGCAACGCGCCGATGCAGCGCCGTCCACACAAGCCTATATATGGCTATGCGAAGCATTGCGCATTGCCAATCATTTTTACTTCTCAATTATTCCATAAAGGCATACCGCAATGCAAAGCATACACAAAATTTTATCGCGCACGTCTTCATAGACAAAATTACAAGGATCAACCACTTTTCCTATATCGATCCTGCCGAAAAGCTGTCACAAAATAGTCACAGAAGAAACTATATAATAGACGTTGAGGAATATCCATGTCCGCTCAGGCCAAGCAATACACAATCCTGGTTGTCGATGATGAGCCCTCAATTGTCGATGTCCTGCGTTACAACCTGGAGAAAGCGAATTTCTCAGTCCTCGTCGCCCGCGATGGAGAACAAGCGCTTGAACTCACACAAGCAAGGCATCCGGACTTGATCGTTCTCGATCTCATGCTTCCGGGGATCGACGGTTTGGAGGTTTGTCGAAGCCTCCGTAAGGAAGACAATATTCCGATTATCATGCTCACAGCAAGAGATGAGGAAATCGATCGGGTCGTTGGATTGGAACTCGGGGCAGACGATTACGTTGTTAAGCCTTTCAGCACTCGTGAACTAATCGCGCGAATAAAATCTGTGCTACGCCGAGCTCAAGCTTCGGAGATCAGAGATGAAACAACCCTACAAAAGGGTTCGCTCTCGATGAATCTCGACAAACATGAGGCGCACTGGGATGGACAACTTCTAGAGCTTTCCGCCCTGGAGTTCGCTCTCCTCGAAACCCTAATTCGAAATGAGGGGCACGTCCTGACCAGGGAGCAATTGATCTCCACAGTATGGGGCTACGATTTTTTTGGCGATACACGCGCGGTAGACACAGCCGTACGGAGGCTGCGCGCTCGCTTGCGTGAAGCAAATCCGCTCGCCGCCGACTCAGTCGCGACTGTTCGAGGTGTGGGGTATAGACTCGATGCCTGCGAATAGTTCTATGAAATCCCCGCTTCAACGTCATCCCATTTTTATCTGGGTGCGCAGCTTGAGAAGCAAAATCCTGCTCAGCCACTTAGCAGTGATCTTCATCGCCGCCGTCATCACTGGTTTCTCGCTGCTCTCTCTCGCGGAATCTTATTTCTTGAACGCGCTTGAAAACAGCCTTATCTCCCAGGCGCATGTGATCACACAGAGCCTCTTACCTCAACTGCATATCGAAGTGCCGGACCCGCAAATCGGACAGGCCTTCAATGCGATTCAACAACAGGTCATCGGCAATCTCAACGTTCAGGTAATCGCTCCCCCAGACCTGCTCGAAAACGAGACTGCATCACCACTCTCGAACGCAGAATTGAACAGCCTGCGAGATATTACTATCGAACTCAGTTCAACAATTGAAACCCGATTCCTGCTCATTGACCAGGAGGGGGAAACCGTCATCTCATCTGCAGATCTCGACCTGGAACCTTATAAGGAGATCCCCGCCACGCAAGACGCTTTCGGCGGCCAGATCACCAGCAGCGTAGAAAAGATCAAGGAAGAGGACTGGCTTTTCGTCGCCACCCCCCTGCTTCAACAAGATGAAACGGTGGCCGTCCTTCTTCTCGGTCATCCATTACGAGACATCGCCGCCGTTCTGGTCGATCTGCGAACGAGACTTATTCTGGCGGTTGGCATCGCCATACCGCTTGCAGGCTTGCTCGCTTTATCCTTAAGCCGGAACCTTTTACGCCCTGTAAATGAGCTGGCAGACGCGGCGCGTGGGATGCAGGCGGGTGTATACGATATCCCGATTCCCGTCGAGCGGGGCGATGAATTGGGCCAACTCAGCCGGACGTTCGACAGCATGCGGGTCCGTTTGCTTGAAACCGAGAAGCTGCGAACTCAGTTCATATCCGACGTCTCTCACGAGCTCCGCACGCCTCTAACAGCGATAAAAGGGTTAACAGAATCACTGCAGGATGGTGCGGTTGAAGATCCCGAGGTGAGGGATCGTTTCCTCGCCTCAATCGAGAGAGAGACCGACAGGCTCATTAGAATGACCAATGATTTACTCACCCTCACCCGAGTCGATGCCGGGGGAATGAAACTCAAACTAGAAAGTCTCGATCTCAGGGAATTACTCGAGGATACAAAGACGAAACTTTCCCCTGAAGCGAATAGACGTGGAGTTCATCTCCAAATGGAACTTCCCGAAACAGCGATCATGGTGACCGCAGATCATGATCGCATCGACCAGGTGCTCACCAATATTCTGGATAATGCACTGAAGCATTCTCCAGCCGACGAAGAAATTCTCATTACCCTGCGAGATGCTAACCAAAAGGAACAGGATCCAAGCTCCAGCAGAGGGACATATCCTTCATCACTAATCGATGATGCGTTAAAACCAGCGTTACGGTCCGGGCCACATGTCGAGATTTGGGTGCAAGACCGAGGCCCGGGGGTGCCCGCAGAAGACCTTCCCCACGTTTTGAACGCTTCTATCGGGCGGATTATTCCCGCTCGAGAGACCACGGTGGAAGCGGCTTAGGTCTAGCGATCGCACGCGCCATAATGGATGCCCACGGCGGCCATATTCAACTCCTGAGCCCCTCACCAGATTGGGATGGCTCAGAAAATCCGGGCACAACTGTGATCCTAAGACTCCCATCAGGGTTTCCGCACCTCTAAACCCTCCTCCAAACCCCCTCAACAAGAATCGGTTTTCGAAAGCAATAAACCCACCCGCACACTTATCTCGCGGTTACGTCCGCCCTGCGCCGATACCCCACCTGCAAAATGATCTCCTCCGAGTCAGAGCCTATTTGCCATGAACTTGACTCTGAAGTGCCTCAATTCGGGCGGGAATAAGACACAGATCATCGCTATACCTACTATTGCAGCGCGTTCTCAAAAAGAAAGTTGATCCCCAAATGTTGTCACACAAACAAGAATATTCACTTAGTAAGGAGGTTCGAACGATGAAACAAGCACCGGGATTGATTCTAGCAGTTGTATGTGCCGTTTTTCTCGTAGGCGCGGTTGGCCTGCCCAATCAGGTAGAGACAGACCCCGGAGTGATAACGGTCTCCGGAGAAGCCGTCGTGAAGGTGGTCCCCGATGAGGTTCTTATCACGTTAGGAGTGGAAAATTTCCACCGGGAGCTGAGTGTAGCGAAACGAAGGAATGACAGCAACGTTCAGGAAGTTATCAATATCACCAAGCGCTATGGTGTGGCCGCAAAGGACATCCAAACAGATTACATCAGCATCGAGCC
>DAOUTT010000143.1 GCA_030668545.1 Anaerolineales bacterium
AATTTCATCGACGATCCCGTGATCATCATCTCGGCTTCAGGCATGGCCGAGACTGGTCGCATCCTGCACCACCTGCGCAACAACATCGATGATGAACGCAACACGGTCTTGATCACCTCCTGGATGGCTCCGCATACGCTCGGTCGACGGCTTTCGGAGGGGAAGAAACGAATTAAAATCTTCGGCGAAGAACACAAAGTGAGGGCAGAGGTTGCATCTATTAATGGCCTCTCGGCCCACGCCGACCAGCCCCTTTTGATCGAATATGCGCTTGCCTCGAAGGATACGCTCAAAGGTGTATTCCTGGTCCATGGGGAAGAAGGGCCCGCGTTAGCGCTCATGGAAAAGCTCAAGCAGGCCGGCTTGCAGGATGTTCACTACCCCGAGTTGGGGGAAAGCGTGGATATCTGACGCCCAGCGAGCTATAATGTTGACACCCCGTGGAGAGGTGCCGGAGTGGTTGAACGGGGCGGTCTCGAAAACCGTTGTGGTCCTTTGGGCCACCGTGGGTTCGAATCCCACCCTCTCCGCCAGAAAAGGGCGTCCTTTAATCGGACGCCCTTTATTCTTCATCTATGACCCCTACGAAAAACTTCCCGACTCCAAAAGACCCCAGAGTGAACAACCCGAGTCCACCATACACCCACATCCATCTAACCGGGCAAACCACGATGGCTTTAGAGCAAACCGAAATCGCTCATCTTAATCAACGGAGTCGATGAAGCGGCTATGCTGGCGGTGATTTACTTTCGGATTTCGATCGCCTCTAACTGCTCCAAGGACTTTTTAACCACATCGAAACCGCCCTGCCAGAATGCACCCTTGCGCATGTCGATCCCCGCGCTCGTGAGGATCTCATCGGGGGAGGCGGATCCCCCCGCCGTTAAAATGTCAATGTAACGGGGGATGAAGCTCTCTCCCTCTTCTTTGTACTGCTTGTAAAGGGAGAGCACCAGGAGCTGGCCGAAGGTATACGCGTAAACATAGAAAGGTGTGTGGTAGAAATGCGGAATCGCCAGCCATTCAAATTTGAAGTCCTCGCTCAGGTCCAGCGAATCTCCAAACTGGTCCTTTAGATTATCGAGGTAGATTTCGGAGAGGTCATCCACCGCGGCGCCCTCGTGCACCCGTTCATGCGCCTGGCGTTCGAACATGGCAAAGTAGGCTTGACGCATGATTGTGGCGTAGGCATCATCCATTTGCCCGAAGAGAATGTCGCGCCGAATATCGGGATCTTCTTCAATCTCCAACAAATGATCAACCAGAAGCATCTCGGCGAAGGTGGAAGCTGTCTCTGCCAGCGGCAGCGAAGCATGCTGCGTCAGCTTGGTGTGGTGCGCTGCCAACATCGAGTGAACTGCATGGCCGAGTTCGTGAGCCATCGTAGCCACACTGCGCGGCGTCCCGTTGTACGACTGGAGCACCCAGGGTGTTAAATCAGGTGTAACCGTTGAGCAGAAGGCTCCGGAGCGCTTGCCCTTGCGCACCTCACTATCGATATGGTCCTGGGAAAAAACACGCTGCACCAATTCAGCCATGCTCGGGTCAAACTGCTGGAAGCTTTCCAACACCATTGCCACTGCATCGTTATAGGAGTACGTTTTTTCTGACTGCGCTACGGGGGCATAGATGTCGTAGCGACGCAGGCGGTCCACACCCAGCCAGCGCGCCTTCAATTGGAAGAAGCGATGAAACAACGGCGCGTTCTTTTGACAGACACCTAAGAGCGTTTCCACCACATCATCGGGGATATCGTTGGCCAGGTTACGAAGTGCAATCGGCGCAGAATACCCGCGCAAATCTACGCCCTCGCTGCGCAAATCACGCAGAATGGATTGATAGATCTGCCCCAGGATGGGTCCATCCGCGTCATATACGCGGTAGAGTTCCTTATACGCTGCTTCCCGCATAGTTGGATCTGGATCGCGATAATACACCGTGAGTTCCTCGCGGGAGAGTTCCTTCTCCTCGCCATCCACTTCGAGTTGAAAGCTATAGCGATTGGTGATGGTGTTGTACAGGGTCACCAAGGCGTGAGTGCCGTTGACATCCTTCAGGTTGATGATCTTCTCTTCGGGCTCAGAGAGCGTGTAGGGCTTCTGCAAACGGAGGGCTTCCAGCCAATAACGATAATCGCCCGAAGCGTCCAGCAACCTTGCGGCTGCTTTGTCATCCAAATTCTTCCACCACAGATTGAAGAACATAATGCGGTTGTCGATCTGAGCGCCGAGCTGCTGCATTTGCGCCATGAAAGCCTGAACTTTTTGATCCTGCGTGTCCTCAGCAAAACTCAGGAAGGCGAAGGCGCCCACTATGGATATCTGGCGGGCGATCCCTTCGTAATTCTGAAGAATAGCAACGAAATTCTTCTCCGCGATGTCTGCCGCGAGCTGCTCCCGGTGCTTCTCAAATTCTGCAACTGAAGAATTGAGTTTCTCAAGCGCTTGCTCGATCTCGGGAGTTCCTAGACCAGGGAATAGTTCTTCGAGACTCCAACCTTTTTGTTCGTATTTCACGGCGGCCATATTTCACTCCTATGTCTTGAAAGTATGCAGTAATTGATATAAGCAAAGTATGTTCTGGGAATTCCTCAACAAGTCAAACGTTAAAGCGTATATAGATCACATCCCCATCGACAACGATAGAATCCTTCCCCTCGAGGCGAAGTCTGCCTTGAGTGCGCGCCTCTGCTAGCCCGCCCAGAGATACCAACGCCTCCCAATTGATTACTTCAGCGCGAATGAATCCACGCGCCATATCGGAATGGACCGTCGCAGCGGCGTCCAGGCAGGTACCCCCGCGCGGCAGCGTCCACGCTCGAACTTCATCCTCATTTCCGGTGAAGAATGAGTGCAGCCCCAACGCATCATACGAGGCACGGATTACTCGCTCCCGGCCGGGCACCTCGATGCCATATTCCACCAAGAATTCAGCTGCCTGATCCCCCGGCAGTTGAGCGATCTCCATTTCCAACTTCCCCTGCAATCCCAGCGCTGATACTCCCGCTATGATTTCACCCATATCAGAGAGCGACTGGTCTTCTCCCAAGTTAACAACAATAAGTATAGGAATAAGGGTGAGCAATCCAAATCCCGTCAATGCGGCGAGATCCTCAGTAGAGAGTTTCATACGCCGAAGTGGCTGCTCTTGATTCAAATGCTCCATGGCGCGTTGGAAGATGGCCTGTTCTCGCTCGACTTGCGCCTTATCGCGCCCCCCTTTCTGCCGTTCTTCCTGCAATTTATCCAGACGCCGTTCGACTGTGATCATGTCACTCAAGAGCAACTCACCGTCGAGAGCGGCGGCATCTCGAGCGGGATCGACATCCTCCAGCGCAGAGGGGATACTCGGGTCTTGAAATCCCCGAACGACCAGCAGTAAACCGTCCATTTGCTCTATTTGGTTGACAAGTGGACCGGGAAGTCCGGCGCTGCCAGCGCCAATACTCATACCGCCGATATCAGCGTACGTCACTTTAGCGCAGGTTGTTTTCTTCGGCTTGAATACTTCGCTCACTGCTTCAAGGCGCGCATCTGGGACGTCTACCGAGGCCTCATGAACATCCACACGTCCACGACCGGCCATAGTGCCCGTCTCTAATTGTGCTCCTGTAAGGGCATTGAAAACCGTAGTTTTTCCAGCGGCCTCGAGGCCAATAATTCCTAGGCGCATAAGGTATAAAGTAAGCCCCCGGGCTCTACGGCCGGGAGGCCATCTTGACCATCATCTTGCACTTGGCTATACTGTCCGTGCGCCGAAGTGGCGGAACTGGCAGACGCGCGCGACTCAAACTCGCGTTCCTTCGGGATTGTGGGTTCGATTCCCACCTTCGGCACCAGCGATTATAGCATAGGCAGCCCCGGGCCCCGGAAGTCCTGTCGGGGCTGTTGCCTTTGTTGCAACGATTCCGCCTCTATGGCACAATGCTCGCCAGAGGGCAATCATCCTATGAGAACGACATCACGCTTATTAATTGGGGTCTTCATCGGCATGCTTCTTGGCCTGCTCTTCGGCTGGGTGATTCGCCCTGTGGAATATGTCGACACCGCTCCGGAAGCATTACGCGAAGATTTCCGATCGGATTATGTCCTCATGGTCGCCGAAGCCTACATCGTCGATCGCGACTTGGAGCTGGCAAGGTACAAACTCGCCTCGTTGGGATCTCACCCGCCCATAAACTACGTCATCGATGCCATCAACTTCGGGGTGGAAAACGGCTTCAATAAAATCGACCTCCAAACGCTGAACCTACTCGCCGTCGACTTACGCTCCATCCCGCCTGCGCCCGAGATAGGCTTACAATGAGTCGATTAGGCAATTTCTCACTAATAATCGGCTTACTCCTCGGATTCGCCGCCGGGTTATTTTACAGCTGGACTATCAACCCCGTTGAGTACATCGATTCTTCCCCGGACTCGCTCCGCGAAGACTTTAAATCAGATTATTTGACCCTGATCGCCTCCGCCTATGTTGCAACCGGAGATGCAGATCGTGCTCGCGCCCGCCTCGCCTGGGTCCAAATCACCGACCCGGCCAGCACACTCGGTAGAATGGCCCAGAGCAGGTTAGCCGCTGGACGACCCGAGGCCGAAGCGCGTGCTCTCGCACAGCTTGCAGCTATGTTTGGCGAGCGTCCTTCGCCGTTGATTGCTACGCCGACTCCCCACGGAGCGGCCACAACGACACCACTCCCGCCAAGCCCCACTTATACACCTACGGCAACCCCAAGCCCCACATCACCTCCCACTGCGACCGCGAGTGCACCTTTTTCACTCACTGCCAAGGATGAGATCTGCAACCCAGCGCTGCAAGAAGCCCAAATCCAGATCCTTGTCCTCGATACAGCCGGGCATGGAGTGGCCGGGGTTGAAGCGCTTGTTGTCTGGGATACCGGCCAGAGCACGTTCTTCACCGGGTTAAAACCCGAACTCGGGCCTGGTTTTGCAGACTTCACCATGCAAGAAGGCGTGACTTATTCTCTGCAGCTAATTCAAGGTGATGGGCTAGAAACCGACATTTCGGCCGAGTCCTGTACGGATGGTGACGGCGAACCGTTTGCTGGCTCATGGCTGTTCACCTACCAGCAGTCCGCCTCTCCATAAGAAACACCTCCTATACTAATAATGTAATCAAGTTGAGAATATGTGGATAAGACAAAGGGCTGACTAAGAGATCCTAGACAGCCCTGCTAGATTTCGATAAACGATCGCGATTATTCTGCCTCTTCACCGTCCTGCTTTGCGGCTTCTGGCTCAAGTTCTTCATCGGCAGGAAGTTCAGGGGCGAACCCCAGGTCGAGCTTTTCCTCCATCCTGATTTTGCCCCGCAAAAATGCGCCTTCTTCCGTCGAGAAAGCGATCGTGACAACATCACCCCATACTCGCCCCGTTGTGGTTATCTCCACTCGATGAGCGGTGATGTTTCCTTTGAGAGAACCAGAGATGACAACGGTGTTGGCACGGATCTGCTCACAAGTGACCCGCCCCTGCTCTCCGATCACTACAATCCCGCGCACGGCTATCTCGCCATCGAACGCACCATCGATGCGGACTCCCCCTTCTCCGCTGAGCTGCCCCTGCCAGGTAATGCCTGGGCCTAAAATTGAATCCACTCGCTCAGGCGTTTGGCCACTCACGATTGGTTTCTCCGTAGATTTTCGAAACATCAGCCGCCTCCACCAGGGCGCGAGACGATACCATCGGCGATCATGCGTGTCAATCCTTTTGTATGAGATCTCGCGCTGCTGGTAAGCCGCCCAGAGATTCTGCCGCCCACACCGCGCGCACGATTGCCTCTGCTACAACTTCCGCCGCATAGGCGCCAACGATATTCACGTCAACACTCTTCCCCCCGGTTGATAATGCAAACAGGGTGTCGCCATCCAACATGGTATGCGCCGGGCGAATCGCGCGGGCGATGCCGTCGTGCGCCATTTGGGCGACCTTGTTGACTTCCTCTTTCGAGAGCTGCGCGTTCGTCGCCACGACGCCAATCACGGTATTGCCCCGGGATGCAAATCGCAGCGCCAGCTTGCCCGCCATTCCCTTCATCACTGCCAGAGTATCTGCAAATCGAGCGTCACCACCAAAGCGCATGGGACCCAGCTTGGCTGGGCGCGCTCCTGCTAGGATTTCACCGCTCATCGGATCGATTACATCCCCAAATGGGTTGACCGCGATAATGGCGCCAACAAACGCCCCTC
>DAOUTT010000014.1 GCA_030668545.1 Anaerolineales bacterium
CCTCTGCGGCGGCAAGGTTGATCAATCGCCCTTCACCTAACAAGTTAATCCTCCGCCCATCTTTCAAAATGAACTGTTCGATGAACTCGCGAGGCTTTCGTGTCTCGGTGGCCATTTCTTCGAGAGCCGGGATGTTGATCTCGACATTGAAATGGCCCGAGTTAGCGACGATGGCGCCATCTTTCATTCGTTCAAAATCATCGCGATCAATAACGTTGAGATCACCCGTCAGGGTGCAGAAGATATCACCGATTGCTGAGGCTTCTTCCATCGGCATCACTCGGAAACCATCCATAATTGCTTCGAGCGCAGCCAAGGGTTCGATCTCCGTTACGATAACGTTTGCACCCATCCCGCGCGCTCGCATCGCCAGCCCGCGCCCACACCAGCCGTAGCCGGCGACGACAAAGGCCTTCCCTGCCAGCAGTATGTTTGTCGCCCGGACGATCCCGTCAATCGTTGACTGACCGGTGCCATAACGGTTGTCGAAGAAGTGCTTGGTCATGGCGTCGTTTACGGCAAGGACTGGGAATTGCAACGCGCCGTCAGCAGCCATGGCACGTAGACGAATGACACCCGTTGTCGTTTCCTCGGTTCCGCCGCTCATTTCCTCCAAAAGCTCACGCCGATCTTTGTGAAGCGTGCTTACGAGATCGGCGCCATCATCCATTGTGAAGTGAGGCGTGATGTCGAGCGCGGCGTGGATGTGTTTGTAGTAAGTATTGTTATCTTCGCCTTTTATCGCATAGACGGGGATCTCGTCATGCGTCACGAGCGAAGCAGCCACATCGTCCTGAGTCGAGAGGGGATTAGATGCAGTCAGGATTACGTCTGCGCCGCCATCTTGCAGTGTCCGCATCAGGTTGGCTGTTTCCGTTGTTACGTGCAGACAGGCAGCAATCCTGGTCCCTTTCAACGGCTGCTCTTTCGCGAAACGGGCTTGAATTTGCCTTAGAACAGGCATCTCCTGTTCTGCCCACTGGATTCGCCGCCGACCACCTTCGGCAAGAGACAGATCTTTGACATCGTATTCAACACTCATTAGCATCTCCAATACTGAAATTTGTATTTCTTATTTCGAACTCTGATTACCACGCATACGCTTCTGGCGCAGGTCCACCTGGGCCAGGCCATATTGTATCTAACTTTTCGAGGAATTCAGGCTCAAGATCGATCTCGAGCGCGCGGAGGCTGCCCGACAATTGATCCATCGTTCTCGGACCGATGATTGGCGCAGTCACAACCGGATTTCGCAGGAGCCAAGCAAGGGCGATATCCGCTGGGTGTTCACCAAATTCACGGCAGAGAGCTTCGTAGGCTACGAGCTGTTCGCCATGTTCCTCGAGTTTTTTCTGAGCATGCTCCTTCGCTCGGCGACCTTTCTTCGCCTTCTCCAATGCTCCGGCGAGAAGGCCTCCCGAAAGAGGACTCCAGGGGATCAGGCCGAGTCCATAGGACTCACAGACGGGGATCACCTCTAACTCGATTGCGCGGGCAGCGAGGTTATAAAGGCTTTGCTCGGATACCAATCCCATGAAGTGCCGTTGTTGTGCCGCACTTTGAGCTTGGGCAATATGCCATCCGGCAAAATTACTGCTGCCGATGTAGAGTACCTTGCCCTCAGCGACTAATTGCTCCATCGCCTGCCAGACCTCTTCCCAGGGTGTTTCGCGATCGATGTGATGCATTTGGTAGAGATCAATGTGGTCTGTTTGGAGGCGGCGAAGGCTTTCTTCACATGCTCGTCGAATGTGGTATGCCGATAAACGGCCTTCATTCGCGGCTTCACCCATACGCCCATATACTTTCGTGGCAAGCACGATCTTTTCGCGCCGCCCGCCACCCTGAGCCAACCATCTGCCGATGATTTGCTCTGTGATGCCCTCCCCGATTTTCCAGCCGTAAACATTCGCCGTATCAAAGAAGTTAATGTCCATATCGAGGGCGGCGTCCATGATCTGATAGCTGGTCTTCTCATCTGTCTCGGGTCCAAAATTCATGGTACCCAGGCATAGTCGACTCACTTTTAAGCCCGTTCGTCCCAATGTTGTGTTGTCCATGAAGCAAACCTCCTCAATTTCTATCGAACTCGTTTTTCAATTCTCTGCTTACGCTATGTCTTTGGGCCTAATTTGCCCAGACCTTCATAATAACCGCAATGGATCTGGAACCCTAGATCCTGATACAAATGCACGGCCGCATTATTATCCTTGGCAACATTGAGGACGATCGTCTGGATGCCCGATCTTCTCAATCCGCGTATCACCTGAGCGCTAACTTTGCGTCCGAAGCCTTGCCCCCGGTGTGCGGGATGGGTGAATACATTCCCGATCGCAGCAATGCTGGCGCTTTCAGACATAACGTGGACTCCGGCAACAGCGACGAGTTCACCCTTGTGATAGGCGCCATAGAACGGACTTTCCTCGAGTTGTCGCCGGTGAAAGGAGTCCGGCCGGTCTGCGTGATCCGCGAAGAGTGTAATCATGGAATCAAGGTCATCTCCGGACAAGCGATGGACATCTGGACTCGGGACTATCTCGGGGTTATCACCCTTGTAGCTCATGCGCCACATCTGCAATTCGGATCGAATCGAGAGCATGGGCTCAAGGGAAAATCTATGTTCGGGAAGAAGCGTATACTGATACTCACCTTGAGGGACCTGGGTAGAGAGCGCCACAACATCTTCCTTTTGCCCGGTTGCGAAGAGTACCGGAGGGGTTAATCCAAGGTATGCCAAGACAACGGACTCCGCCGAGTGAAACCATTGGCAGAAAGCAGCATGCTGCGGGGCCAGGTCTGCCAGGGCGTATGCTGACCAGACGGGATCTAAATTAAGTAGCGTTCGGATTTTCGACTCTGGCATGGCGGTGTTAGCGCAGGCGATCGAGGTCACCGCCGTCATCGAAGTTCTGGCGATAGCGTTCGATAAAACTATCTAATGTGAAGGAGTGACCCTGTGGGCCTTCAGCCTCGATGCAAAATGTCGCCGCCATCACGCCCATCTCCGCACAGCGGAGGAGAGGTAAATCATTTAAATAGCCCTTCAAGAAACCACCCCGGAACGCATCACCACTGCCGGTGGGGTCGGCGATCGTCTCTGTTAAAACTGCGGGAACATGTACCTGCCCTTCCGCTGTGAAGAGGTCAGCCCCATCCTCTCCAAGTGTAGTCACGATGAAAGTTGTGTTGTTCAGAATCCCCTCGAGATCGAGACCGGTTTTTTCCTCGATCATGCCGAACTCATAATTGTTGCTAAAGAGGGCCTTCGCCCCGATGATCCCTTCGCTCAATTCTTCAGAAGAGAGACGCACGATTTGCTGGCTGGGGTCGTAGATGTAAGGGATGCCTAACCCGGAACATTCCCTGACGTACCCGATCATCGCCTGAGGGTCATTCGGGGAGATCACTGCCATGTCCGGGATCGGATCGATTTCTTTAAATGTAAGTTCCGAAGCTCTGGCCATGGCGCCAGGATAGAAGCTGGCGATCTGGGCGTTGGACTGGTCCGTATTCACGAAGAATGATGCGGTAAAGAGGTCGGGGATGATTTTAATCGCCGAAGTATCCACACCCTGGGATTCCAGCCATCGTCGATGCTCTTCAAAGTCTGGGCCAACGGTCGCCATGACGAGTGGCCGTTCGCCAAGCAGCGCTAGTGTGTAGGCGATATTTGCAGCTATTCCACCGGGACGGTGGATTAGATTATCGACCAGGAAAGATAGGCTGATATCCTCGATCTTGTCAGGGAGAATGTGCTCGCTGAACCGGCCGGGAAATGTCATTAAATAATCGAATGCGATGGAGCCAGCTAGTACAATTTTCATTCTTCGTCCTCGTGATGGAACGCATGAGAGATCGATTGGTCAAAAGGCGATTCTAAAATCCCCGCTTCGGTGATGAGGGCCGTGATAAGGCGGTGCGGTGTGATGTCGAAGGCGGGATTACGTGCCTTGCTTCCTTGCGGCGCGATTGGCATGCCCCCTCGCTGAATATTCAACACCTCAGACGGGTCGCGCTCCTCGATTGGGATCGCTTCCCCCGAAGCGGTATTCCGGTCGATCGTCGAAAGGGGCGCCGCGCAATAAAAAGGCACATCATTATCGTTGGCGGCTAGAGCGAGCATGTAGGTACCGATTTTATTAGCGATATCCCCATTTGCAGCTACTCGGTCTGCCCCGACGAAAATTGAAGCGACTTCACCTCGCTGCAAAAAATATCCTGCAGCGTTGTCCGTGATAATTTCGTGGGGTATGCCGTATTGGTCGAGTTCCCAGGCAGTTAGGCGTGCTCCTTGAAGTCGAGGGCGAGTCTCGTCCACGAGAACATGGATGCGTTTTCCGTCATCATGAGCTGCCCGGATTACGCCGAGGGCTGTCCCGAAATCGACTGTGGCTAGCGCTCCTGTGTTGCAGTGATGGATGATGGTGTCTCCATCCTCGATGAAACTTGAACCATAAGCACCAATCTTGCGATTGATCTCAACATCCTCATCGGCGATGTTTTGAGCTTCATCCACGAGCGCTTGGCGCATGGTATCTATGCCTGAAGCCATTGCAGTCTCAGCTTTTTTTAGCATTCGTTCCGTTGCCCAATGAAGATTCACCGCAGTGGGGCGAGTACCTTGAAGGACTTCTGCAGCGGTCGCAAGTTCTTGCCAGAGATCCTGTGCGTTGCTCGAAGAAGAACGAACCGCAGCGAGTGCCAGACCAAATCCAGCTGCGGCCCCGATTGCGGGAGCACCGCGGATGGACATCTCACGGATCGCCTTCGCTACGGCATCGTATGTTTCAAGCGTGAGGATTTCAACGGCAGCCGGGAGCCGTTGTTGGTCTATCATTCGCACTGCGGGACCATGAGGGTCCCAACTGATTGTCCGCAAAATCACCCCACACAAAAATGCGCCCTCGGTGGAGAGCGCGGCGAGTTCCCAAGTTTGAGTCTAGCATGGAGGCGAGTTGCTCGCAAGATTGACCCTGATGATCAGGTCGAATATGATCGCGTTTATGAGCAGGGCCACAGCGAGGTTAGGATTAGTCGTTTTGCTTGTTATACTCTCGATCTTGAGCTGCCAACTTCCGAGTGCTGAACCACCGGGACCGACAGCCACACCGAGCCATACCCCTACGCCTACAGCGACCTCGACACCCACACCAACGCCGACGCCATTGCCAATGACGATGATTGAGAACGCTGAACGAGCGCGCTTCAATGGTGATTGGGAACGAGCGATAAATATTTTCCAAGAGGCACAATCTTTTACAAGCGACCCGAGTTTATTAGCTGCTGCGCAGCTGGGCATCGGCAAGACCTTGCTTGAGGCAAGTCGTTATGAAGAGGCAGTTGCTGCACTCGATGAATACTTATTGAAATTTCCCGATCAAAATGGTGTCGCCGATGCAACCTTCCTGCGTGCTGAGGGGAAAATAGCTTTAGGGCAGTACCCGGAAGCGGCTGAGGATTATGGCGATAGCATCAATCTGGGATTGAATACTCTTGACGCATATGTCCTTGAGCGTCAGGGTGATGCTTGGATAGCCGCCGGGGAGATTGAACGTGCACAAGACGCTTACAGCATTGCGTTGCAAACGATCAGCCCGGAAACGGATTTATCCGTTGAGATTAAACTTGCCCGAGCTATCGCTGCCTCCGGCAATTATTCACTGGCGATAGAGCATTACGAATCGATATATGCAAGGACTGAGAGTGAATATACACGCGCGCTGATAAATCTCTTAACCGGGCAGGCTTTTCTAGCCCTGGGAGATCCGGAACAGGCTTACCAACGGTTTCTGGATTCGGTTGAGAAGTACCCTAGAGCATACGATTCGTATACCGGCCTGGTTGCCTTGGTTAATAATGGTGTGCCCGTGAATGAACTCGATCGAGGACTCGTCGATTACTACGCCGGACAATACAGTGTAGCAATTGCAGCCTTTGATCGCTATATGGCTTCCGGTTTAGAGGCTCAAGATGGGACGGCTCACTATTTCAAAGCCCTATCACAACATGCGCTGGGCGATTACGCAGGAGCTTTGCTGGAATGGCAGACCCTGATCGATAACTACCCAAACAATCCATACTTCTCACAGGCTTGGGATGAACGTGTCGACACGTTGTGGGCATACCTCGACCAGTATGACCTCGCCGCGCAAACGAGTCTCGCTTTTACGCAGAATTACCCCGAGCACCCTCAGGCGCCTGAATTTCTTTTCGCTGCGGCCCGTTTAGCTGAACGGAATAACGATCTTGAGCAGTCAGCACGACTTTGGCTGCAGCTCTCTACGGATTACCCGAACGCTCCGCAGGCATTTCGGGCAGCGTTCCTGGCAGGGATTCAATACTTCCGTCTGGGGGAGAACGGTCAGGCAGAAACTGCTTTTGAGAGAGCATTGGAATTGTCGTTATCAAGCGAGGATCGAGCGGCAGCCCAACTATGGATTGGCAAATCGCGCCAGGCGAGCGGCGATAGTGACGCTGCGCAGCAAGCCTTCAAAGCCGCTGAGGCAGCTGACCCGAATGGCTATTATTCGCTCCGAGCCGCGGATATTCTTAAAGGAAGGAGCCCTTTTCAAGCACGAGGGGTCTTTATCTTCCCATCTGACGACGAGATAGCTTTGGCCAAAGATGATGCGAATCAGTGGATGCGAGAGACGTTCGGGATCACCTCAACAGTACCGCTGACAGAGCTCGATGAGATTTTGCGATCTGACCCGCGCGCGCAGCGAGGGGAAGAACTCTGGCGGTTGGGGAGGTACGGTGAAGCGAAAGCTGAATTGGAGTCACTTAGAAAGGACTATCTGCATAACGCAGAGGCGACCTATCGTCTCATGAATTGGTTCTTGGATCTGGGTCTCTACCAGCCCGCGATTTACAACGTTCGTGAAGTGATCCGCCTTGCTGGTTTAGATGAATCAAACTCACACCTGGCGCCAGATTACCTTCGCTATATCCGTTTTGGTCCTTACTTTGGAGAGCTGTTCATGCCGGAAGCATTGTCGCAGGGGATGGATGGGCTTTTTCTGCTCTCCGTCTCCCGGCAGGAGAGCTTGTTCGAGAGCTTCGCCACCTCATACGCTGCAGCGCGGGGTTTGATGCAGATCATTCCGAGCACCGGTGAATATGTGGCCGCGCGTGAGGGATGGCCACCAGGATATACCGCGGACGATTTGTATCGTCCCATTGTCAGTGTCCGCTTGGGCGCGAGCTATTTGGCCGATCAACGCGATTTATTTAATGGAGATCTGTACGCTGCACTGGCAGCCTATAACGCGGGCCCGGGGAATTCATCTATCTGGAAAGAGCTATCTCAGGAAGATCCAGACCTATTCTTGGAAATCATTCGACTCCAACAGCCACAGGATTACATCCGCAGCATCTCCTGGGCTTTCTCGGAATACCAGGCGCTCTACACCGTTGATGATTGACCAATTAGTTTAGGTTCTCCTCAAAATACTTATCTGGAGTCAGGATGTTCCGCTGCCAGTCGCAGGCGTAGCTTGCGCTTTGAGGTTCGAGGATTAAACCTCCCGCAGGTTCGAAACCTGCGGGAGGCAATTAACCATCACAGCAACGCTCATTACCTGTCTTCAGAAGGAGGTTGCTTCGTTACTTAGCTAGACACAATGACAAGGGTGGAGAGGTCTCTGTACTAATGAATGTCATTTCGAGCGATGCGAGAAATCCCTGCGATGTCGCTCTTGCTGGCTCCATCTGTGGATTAGGAGGGTTAACACTCATAATGATGAGATCAGCGCTTAGATCTCCCGCAGATTGAAGACGATCCCAAAAACAATCTAAAATTTAGATTCACAGGTCTTGATTGATATGGTAGAATAATAGGTTGCAGTCAAATTCTTGAGGTTTTCCAAAGGGCGTTTAGCTGTACTGAGTGAAGAAATAAGTACTTTAGGAGCTGGTCTTGCCGACCAGTCGTTTCCCGCTTGGTACTGAATTCCCTTGGATGTTAATCGCTGAGATAAGATCGCGCAATAACAGCATACAGGAGTTAGTAGGGTATGACATCGACCAGAGATCAAAAATGGTATTCCCGAATACCTGAGGTTTATAGCTTGCCAAACCTCATTGACGTCCAACTGGAATCATTTAAATGGCTTGAGGAAACTGGCCTTTCCGAGCTTTTTAATGAGATCTCTCCCATCGTCTCATACAACAGCGGGATGAAGCTATTTTTCCCGGGGAACACACCTGAGGCAAAAGAGTTCAAGCTTAAGTATTGGTTTGAAGACCCCAAGCACGGAATCGAGGAATGTGTTGAGCGTGATCTGACTTTCGCCGCGCCGATGTAC
The DNA here is from genome assembly GCA_030668545.1 of Anaerolineales bacterium. Taxonomy (GTDB): domain Bacteria; phylum Chloroflexota; class Anaerolineae; order Anaerolineales; family E44-bin32; genus E44-bin32. The sequence continues at coordinate 8,307 of DAOUTT010000014.1, forward strand.
GTTTCTGTCCTCTTGGCAGGATCCGAAGTTCCTGAACCCATCAAACAAGATATCTTCTTGGGCGATTTTCCACTCATGACCGAGAAAGGCACGTTTATTATTAACGGCACGGAGCGTGTTGTTGTATCTCAACTTATTCGCTCACCGGGCGTCTATTTTGAGGCGCCAGAGGATCGAACGACGGGTCGTCGTCTAGCTGCTGCCAAACTTATCCCAGATCGCGGCGCCTGGATGGAATTCGAGACTCGTAAGAGTGATTATTTGACGTTGAAATTCAACCGCAAGCGCACCGTACCCGTAACTATCTTGCTGCGCGCGTTAGCTGCGATTGATGATGGTCTTGGTTCATCACCGCTATCGGATGGATCAGACGAGGAATTGCTTGAGCTTTTCGCCGATGCCGACAACAACCCAGATCATCCCTTTATCGCAACAACGATTCGACAAGAACCTACCTGGGAAATTACGGGTAAGCGGACTATAGCTGAAGAAGCCCTAATTGAGTTTTACCGCAGAATGCGCCCAGGGGATCCGGCAACGCTGGACAATGCCCGCGAGTACATGATGGAGCAACTCTTCGACCAGCGCCGTTACGACCTGGAGCGTGTGGGGCGATACAAATTAAATCAGAAATTAGATCTTGATAAAACCATACCTCTCGATCATCGTCGAGTGACGACCTGGGATATGGTCCGTCTCATCGAGCGTCTAATCCTCATTAATAACGGGGTGAAACAACCGGATGACATTGATCACCTCGGCAATCGCCGGGTGAAGACTGTTGGTGAACTCATTCAGGGCAAGCTGCGTGTAGGCCTGCGCCGTATGGAGCGGGTCATCCTCGAGCGGATGTCGATTCGCGACCAGGACAATATCTCGCCAATCTCACTGATTAACATTAGACCCGTCGTCGCCGCGATACGCGAGTTCTTTGGATCGAGCCAACTTTCCCAATTCATGGATCAGACAAACCCGTTGGCAGAGCTGCGCCATAAACGAACGCTTTCTGCGCTAGGCCCCGGTGGCTTGCGTCGGGAGCGAGCGGGTTTCGATGTGCGCGACGTTCACCATTCTCACTATGGCCGCATATGTCCAATTGAAACGCCGGAAGGACCGAATATCGGCCTCATCGGGCGCTTGGCATCCTACGCCCGCGTCAACAGCTATGGATTCATTGAGACTCCCTATCGCAAGGTCTTGTCTGAGCTCAAAGCGGCGGACCCGCGCCTTGTTGGACGCAAAGCTCGAGGCGATTTGACATTGCCGCGAGGAAGAAAACCTGTTGTAACAGATGGCGAAAAGATCACCGAGAGCATTGCCAAGAAACTGGAAAAATATGATGGCTTGATTCCGATACTGCCGTTTGTCTCCGAGGAGATCGATTACCTCTCGGCATACGATGAGGATGAATTCGTCATAGCGCAGGCAAATGCCCCCTTGAGCGCATCCTTTGAATTTATTAGACCCCGAGTCTCATGCCGGACGCACGGTGATTTCCAATTCTTCACTCCTGCTAATATCGATTATATGGACGTCGCCCCCCGACAGATCGTTGGCGTGAGTGCGTCACTCATCCCTTTCCTCGAGCATGATGATGCGAACCGAGCGCTCATGGGTTCGAACATGATGACTCAGGCTGTTCCGCTCATTCGACCCGAGACGCCTCTTGTTTCGACGGGAATGGAGCGTTACGCGGCGATAGATTCGGGTCAGGTCATCGTGACCGAAGTCGATGGAGAGGTCGAGTCGGTAACCGGGAATCAGGTTGTCATCCGCTCAGGTCGGAACCGAGTGACCTACAAGCTTCGTAAATACAACCGCTCGAATCAGAGCACATGCATCGACCAGCGTCCCGCCATAGTCAAAGGTCAACGAGTGGTGAAGGGGGATGCTATAGCAGACTCCTCCTCCACCGCGAACGGCGAACTCGCCCTGGGTCAAAATGTCTTGACCGCATTCATGTCTTGGGAGGGCGGGGACTTTGAGGATGCGATCCTAATTTCTGAACGGCTTGTTCAAGAGGACCTTTACACTTCTGTCCACATTGAAAAACATGAGGTGGAGGCGAGAGATACCAAACTGGGACCTGAAGAGATAACCTACGATATCCCCAATGTGGGCGATGATGCTCTCCGCGATCTTAATGATGACGGCATCATCCGCGTTGGAGCCGAAGTGGGACCGAACGACATCCTTGTCGGTAAGATTACTCCCAAAGGTGAGAAGGAACTGACGCCGGAGGAGAAACTCCTTCGGGCCATTTTTGGTGAGAAGGCGCGCGAGGTGAAGGATACTTCTTTACGCATTCCTCACGGTGAGAGGGGTAAAGTTGTTGATGTGAAGGTGTTCACACGAGAAGAACACCGAGATCTCCCGGCCGGTGTTGAGAAAATGGTGCGTGTCTCTGTCGCCCAAAAGCGTAAGGCAACAGAGGGCGACAAGATGGCAGGCCGGCATGGCAATAAGGGTGTCATCTCCAAAGTGGTTCCCGTAGCCGACATGCCTTTTCTAAGTGATGGTACACCTGTCGATCTGATTCTGAATCCACTCGGCGTACCGGGGCGGATGAATATCGGTCAGATTCTTGAGGCGCACCTTGGTTGGGCAGCCGATCGTCTGGGTTTCCGGGCAGTAACGCCTGCATTCGATGGTGCGAATGAGGAGGAGATCGAGGCGGAATTAGCTCGTGCTTGGATGATGGACTACGCCTGGCAGGTAATTGCAGATAGCGGTTGGGAGTGGGTGAAAGAAACAGGCAATTACGAGGAAGATGCGTTTGTGGACGACGATGAAGTAAGGCGCTTATACCTTGAGAATTGGCTTGAAGGTAAGGGGTACGAACTGGACCTACTGGCAACCGACATCCGGTACGCCCGTCGAGCAGCACTACGCGAATGGCTGCGAGATAACGGCTACAACCCAGATGATCTGTTAGTGTTTGAGGATAGTGATATTCCAGCCAGAAAGCATTCCGCTTATGATCAGTTGGCGATTGAAGCATGCTTGCGCCTCTGGGCTGAATCGCTCGATCGGAAAACGGGGAATATCAAGAGTCTGGAATCTCTGCGGACTTTCGCAGATGAACTGATGCTAGAAACAGGCGCTCCTGTACCCATCCTGGGCAAGCAGATACTCCATGATGGCAAAACAGGAATCGCTTATGACCAACCGGTTACGATCGGGAAGGTCCTCATGATGAAGCTCCATCATTTGGTGGAGGATAAAGTTCACGCTCGGTCCACAGGGCCCTACTCTCTGGTCACACAGCAACCTCTGGGTGGAAAGGCGCAATTTGGTGGGCAGCGCTTCGGGGAAATGGAAGTCTGGGCACTCGAGGCCTACGGTGCAGCGCATACGCTCCAGGAGATGCTGACGATCAAATCCGATGATGTCCAGGGTCGGGTGAAGACCTATGAAGCCATCGTCAAGGGCGAGCACGTAAACGAACCTGGGATCCCTGCTTCCTTCCGTGTCCTGGTAAAAGAACTACAAAGCCTTGGTCTATCTGTTGAGGCAATCACGGACGAAGGTGAGATGATCCGGTTTGGGAAAGAGGATGAGCGTTCACGTCCACCCCGCCTGGGTCTTGGGTTGCTGGATATGAACCCGAAATTCTAGCGATAAATAACTGGGGTTACGCTTAGTCTCATTCCTTGACGCTCTTTTGAGCGCATGGTAGAATTCTTGGTCATTGATTTTAGACACAGGCAGATTGTTTAAACCCTGCCTGAATTGAATACAGGAGTTATCAGGCGAGGCCATCGCGCACGTCCGATGGCCTCCCTTACTGGCAGGTGAGCTGGGGCATCTAGCCCCATCAATGTCTGGAGGCGGATTGTGCCTACGATAAATCAATTGGTCCGAAAAGGACGTAAAGAGAAGCGTTCGAAGAGTAAGTCGCCGGCGCTGCAGTATATCTATAATTCGACTAAGCAGCGGCGCAGCATGCTTCCGAAGGGCTCACCACAGAAACGCGGCGTTTGTACGCAGGTAAAAACGCAAACTCCGAAAAAACCCAACTCCGCGTTGCGGAAGGTGGCAAGAGTGCGTCTCACGAATGGCATTGAGGTATCCGCTTATATCCCCGGCGAAGGTCATTCACTTCAGGAACACTCCGTTGTACTCGTGCGCGGAGGCAGGGTGAAAGATCTGCCAGGGGTTCGTTATCACATTATACGCGGCACCCTCGACAGTGTTGGCGTTGAGGATCGCAGGCGGGGACGTTCGAAGTACGGTGGGAAGAAACCGAGCGAATAAGCTCTTAGTAGATTGGTCGCAGATTATTCGACGACCGATTTCATAATCAAGGAAAGCGCACAGGGAAAGCGATGAGACGTTCGAAACCAGAGAAGCGGAAAATTGAACCTGACGTTCGTTACAACAGCACGCTTGTTACCGGGATGATCAACCGGTTAATGAAGAAGGGGAAGAAGAGTATCAGCATACGGATACTATATGATGCCCTTGATCTTTTGGAGGAGCGTACTAAACGTCCGGCACTTGAGGTTTTCGAGGAAGCAATTCAGAACGCCACTCCAAGTCTTGAGGTAAAACCTCGTCGAGTAGGTGGCGCAACATATCAGGTCCCTGTGGAAGTTCGACCTTCCCGGCGCACTGCGCTAGCGATGCGATGGATACTTGGCGCAGCCACAGCACGTCCCGGCAAAACGATGACCGAGAAGCTCGCCGGGGAATTGATGGATGCCGCGAATAAGACTGGTGCGGCGATCAAGAAACGCGAAGACACACACCGAATGGCAGAGGCGAATCGTGCTTTTGCCCATTACCGTTGGTAAGTGAGGACAAGATCTAGGAAGATCCTGGATCACAGCAAATTATGACACGCGAGTATCCGTTAGAACGCTACCGAAATATTGGCATCATCGCCCATATCGATGCCGGAAAGACGACGACGACCGAACGGGTCCTGTTCTATACCGGTCGGACGCATCGTCTTGGTTCGGTTGATGACGGAACTACCGTAACCGATTGGATGGAGCAGGAACGAGAGAGAGGGATCACGATTGTCTCCGCGGCTGTGACAGCCCATTGGCGGGATTACGTGATTAATCTCATCGACACGCCAGGACATATCGACTTCACTGCGGAAGTGCAGCGATCGTTGCGCGTGCTTGACGGCGGGGTTGTAGTATTCGATGCTGTCCAGGGAGTCGAACCGCAGTCCGAGACTGTCTGGCGGCAGGCGGATTTATATCGTGTGCCGCGGATTTGCCTCGTCAATAAAATGGACCGTGTGGGGGCGTCCTTTGAACGCACAATCGAGATGATCCGCGAGCGTCTCGCTGCCAACCCAATCGCTGTGCAAATGCCGGTTGGGGAGGAAGCGAAATTCAAGGGTGTGGTCGATCTGATTGAAGAATCGCTCATCCTTTGGACGGACGAATTGGGTTCATCTCGAGAGATATCTGATGTGCCTGATGAACTTAAAGAAGAGGTTGCGGCACGCCGCCAGGTGATGATTGAGCAAATCGCCGAAACCAGCGAAACGCTTACAGATAAATTCATCGAAGGTGGGGAAATTAGCGCGGATGAATTGAAGGCTGCTCTACGACAGGCTGTGCTCGAGAACAAAGCAACCCCTGTGTTTTGTGGCTCTGCATTGAAGAATAAAGGTATCCAGTCGCTGCTCGACGCGATTGTGGATTACCTCCCATCGCCAGTGGATATCCCTGATGTTGTGGGAGTCAAGCCGGGGACAGAGGAAGAAATATCCCGTCCACCAGAGGATGATGAACCACTCAGCGCGTTGGTTTTCAAGATTGTAACGGATCCCTATGTTGGACGACTGGCTTATTTCCGTGTGTACTCCGGAAAGATCAAGAAGGGGTCGACGGTTTACAACAGCTCGGCCGGAAAAAAGGAACGCGTCGGCCGGCTGCTGAGGATGTATGCCGACCGCCGGGAGGATATTGATGAAGTCGCTGCGGGTGATATTGGCGCAGTTCTAGGGATGAAGAATACGTTTACCGGCGATACATTATGTGATGCCGCTAACCAGATCTTGCTTGAAACGATTACTTTCCCAGATCCAGTCATCTTTGTCGCCATCGAACCGAAGACGCTTGCTGACCAGGATCGGTTATCGGAAGCGCTGCACAAGCTGTCGGAAGAGGATCCAACGTTCCGTGTAGGTGCGGATGAGAATACGGGTCAGACCTTGATTTGGGGTATGGGGGAACTGCATCTCGAAGTCCTCGTCGACCGCATGAAACGCGAATTTAGAGTTCAGGCAAAAATCGGACGCCCGCGGGTAGCGTATCGCGAATCTATCCGCCGTGAAGTGCCCGAGGTTGAATATCGGTATGTAAAACAAACAGGTGGCCGCGGACAATTCGGCCATGTTGTTCTGGCGATAGAACCAGCCGATCCAGGATCTGACATTATTTTTGAAGATAAAACAAGGGGGGGTGTGATTCCCCGAGAATATATACCAGCAGTTGAGAAAGGTGTGCGCGAGGCAGCTGAGGGGGGCGTCCTCGCCGGATATCCTTTGATTGACGTCAAGGTGACGCTTCTGGATGGCTCATTTCACGAAGTGGATTCGAGTGACATGGCCTTCAAGATGGCAGGATCTATGGCTTTCAAGGAAGGGGTTCAGCGTGCCGATCCGGTACTGCTCGAGCCCGTTATGCTGTCCGAGGTAGTTGTCCCAGAGGCACATGTGGGCGATATCACTGGAGATCTCTCCTCGAGGCGAGCTGAAATTGAAGGAATTGAGCTTCGTCCTGGCGGCGTTCAAGCCATCACGGCCATGGTTCCGCTTGGCGAAATGTTCGGTTATGCAACCATCTTACGTTCCCTCACGCAAGGCAGGGGCGTATTCACAATGGAGTTTGATCATTACGCCAAGGTGGCCGCAGATGTCACCGATCGGCTTTTAGTAGGAGTCCGCTGAGGACCCTGAGAATTTAATCTAGTTATTATTTTAATAAGGAGCGGGAAAGATCATGGCGAAGGCGAAATTTGAGCGGACGAAGCCGCACATGAACGTAGGGACGATGGGGCACATAGACCATGGGAAGACGACGTTAACTGCGGCGATCACGAAATACGCATCGTTTAGTGGGGATGCGGACTTTCG
>DAOUTT010000046.1 GCA_030668545.1 Anaerolineales bacterium
AGCTATTCATCGAGAACGGTGGAGCGGCGATAGCTCCCTTTATCGCCGGTTTGATTGCGGTGCGTTATTCTCTGCATGATGCAATCCTGTGGATCTGCCTCATAGCGTGGGTGCTGGGAGCGATAATCCTGGCTTTTGCAGCTTACAAGGTGCCGGAGGACATCTCCAACCTGCGCGACCAAATGCGGGCGCGAGCCCTGAGTGAGCAAGAAGCTCCGGCGCTCGGAAAGATATAAGCTAAATAACTGTCCGAGCGATGGATCTGCGTGCCGCTCAAGCGTGATGATCTGAGTTAGATTTATGGTTGATCGAAACAAGGCGATGAACCGGAAAGTCTTCGAGAGCGCAGAGAGCGCCTCCCCGGTGTTAACGCGGCTCATTGCTGGAGTTCTTTCCGGTCATCCCGAGACAGTCTTTAACTTTAGTGAGCCTGAGAAGATTGGGCTTGCCCTGCTTAATCGATTGCCGGTTTCGATCGCCCGCGCGGTGGTCCGCCTGCAGTTTCGGTGGACTGCTCTCTCTCCCCTTGAAGCGGAAGAACTCCGGGTAGAACAACTCGTCGCTGCACGTCTCGCTGACTATGATGGGGTCGAGGGACAATTTGATTCGATTCTCGTAGGCAGTGCGATGGGTGGCGCCACGGCTCATCTCGCGGCGGTCCTCGGTGCCCCATTTCTTCCCCAGCCTTTCATTCTTGGCTTGCGAGGCGGGAGCCCCGAAGACGAAGTGCCCCCTCACCTCGCGCTCACTTCTAGCGTAGCAGAGCGGATTCTGGACAATAATCCGGAGGTCATGGCCATCGGACACTTTGATCCGATCCATGATGGATGGCTCACGCGCGTCGTCAGTCATCTGCGGTTGAAGCTGATTGATTTGCCGCGAGGTTATCGGGAATTTCTTCAGAATAGGCTCAAACCAGGCGGCACGATCGTTTATCTCGATTGCGAGGCGCGCTGGCTGCACTACAAGCTAGGCGCTCGACAGGTTTACCAAATTGGCGGCTGGGGAGGAATTTCACCTGAGGAGTTTATTGAAGGAAGTGACCGTATCGATCGCGCGCTGGTGGAGTCTGGCTCAAAACACCGCGGGGGTTGGGGGATCCCGGATCAAAGCCCCGTCGAGGGACCTGAATCGGAGTGGGGAAGTGAGCCGGGCCTCGACCAGGCATTGGAAATCTTTGCCCGCGAGCAGGGATACGGTTTTGAGCGCATCACTTTCGATGACCCGCAGGGGTTTTCGCGCCTGGCATTCCTCGCCCATGAAGAGCTTTACCGCCGGCAGGGCCGCGAGGTAGAGGGCGTCGTGGTGGAGACCTTCACACAGTATGACCCTCAACTCGTACTCTCCTCGGGTCTGTTGCCTCTATGGTTGATCTTCAACACGACGGATAGCCGCGAATTTCTTGAGACGCAGCGCCAATTCTTCCCCCGCGGGAAGCCTGTCTATTTCAGCGGGCTGGTCACACTCTCGCGCACACCGGACATGGTGCCGTGGGAGGGGTGGGCGCAGGCTTTAGAAGGTTTCTCCTGGACCAGCATCGGCGCCCGACCGTCGCGATACCCCGAGGATCTCATCTCACTGTGGCGATGGTCGGAACGGCTCCGTGAGCTTGCGCCAGCCTTAGAAGCTTTCAAACCCTCCACGTTGCCGCTCTCCGCACTGCTCGATCTTATCCCCCAGGTCTAATCGACACACACAAAACCAGGGGCTGCCCTGTGTGTTTAGGTCATACTTGACAAACTATATCTAATAAGATATATTATTGGTATACCCGCCCCCGTAGGGGGGGGGTATAAAGGGAGGGCATGATGGATCGAGAGGACACACTTCACCGCTTGAAAAATATCGCCGGCCATATTCACGGAATTGAGCGCATGGTTGAGAACGATGCCTACTGCATCGATTTGCTCGGACAAATCCAGGCGGTGCAGGCAGCGTTAAACAAGGTGAGCTCGAATATATTGAACGACCATCTCCATTCATGTTTGATCACCGCTGTGCAAGGCGATGACCCGGAAGAGCGCGAGAGAGTACTAAAAGAAATCATCGAAGTCTACGAGACGGCGACGAAAGTATAGTTTTACAGAATCCGAGAAAGTATTCAAGGAGGTATAGGATGAGCACAGTTTCGTTTGAAGTACCAGGGATCTCATGTGGTCACTGCACGCACACGATCCAAACTGAAGTGGGGGAGCTCGAGGGAGTAAAGAGCGTTGAAGCCTCACAAAGTGACAGGCGAGTGAAGGTGGAGTTTGAGCCCCCGGCGACGGAAGAACAAATTGCGGGTTTGCTGACAGAAATCAATTACCCGCCAGCATTGTAGTAGTCAATTCATCGCGGTGGGATTGATAAGATTAATTTCGCATCGAAGCGCAGTGGAGTGACGTAGATGACGCCACTCCATTGCACTCTATGCCTGATGAAAGTTTAACTATTTTGCCTGCATGAGGAACGTTGCGATCTGTAAATTCCATGCTGGTCGCCCCGGGTGAGATATAAAGCATAGCCAAGAAAAGGGAAAGAGAATCATGGAAGAAGCGAAGAAGACACTCACACTTCCGATTACTGGAATGACCTGCGCGAACTGCGTAGCTGCGGTCGAACGCAACCTGAATAAACTCGACGGAGTCCAATCTGCGAATGTCAATTTAGCTTCTGAGCGAGCGAGCGTGGATTTCGATCCCACCAAGGTGGATCAAAAGGACATCATCGCCCGAATCAAAAGAACAGGTTATGACATCGCCCTCGGTGAAGCAGACTTCGTCCTGAAGCGTTTGGGTGACGTCAGCGACGCACGCCGGCTGGAAGAAGCCCTGCTTGTAACCGACGGCGTTGTTGGCGCTTCGGCGAATCTGGCTTCTGAGCGAGTACGCGTCCAATACATACCAACTGTTGTGAGCCAATCAGATCTTCGCAAAGTGATCCGCAACGCGGGTTTTGAAGCGCTCAAGACATCCGATCGAGTGGAGGATGTCGAACGTGCGGCACGAGAGAAGGAGATCAATCACCAGAAGCGATTGCTCATCGTGGGGTTGATTTTCACGATTCCCTTGTTCCTGCTCTCTATGGCCAGGGATTTTGGGCTATTACCCGCGGGTCTCGCTGATGCGAACTGGCTCCCGTGGCTGATGTTCACCCTGGCAACACCGGTTCAATTCTACGTGGGTTGGCAATACTACGACGGAGCCTACAAGGCGCTGCGCAACAAGTCAGCTAACATGGATGTTTTGATAGCTATGGGCTCCTCAGCTGCATATTTTTACTCTATTCCGGTGATGCTTGGCTTGATCGATGGGCATGTATACTTTGAAACTTCGGCAGTTATTATCACACTGATCGTCCTGGGGAAATTCCTGGAGGCGCGTGCGAAGGGCAGAACGAGCGAGGCCATTAGAAAACTGCTTGGTCTTCAAGCGAGGACGGCGCGCATTGTCCGCGATGGGCAGGAAGTTGACATACCCATAGAAGAAGTCGATGTGGGCGACATCGTCGTCGTTCGCCCTGGCGAGAAATTCCCTGTTGATGGCGTCGTAATCGAGGGCAAAACATCTGTCGATGAGTCGATGCTCACCGGCGAGTCTCTGCCGCAAGAGAAAGGGCCTGGAGACCCTGTAGTCGGCGCTACGGTGAATAAGCTAGGCCGGATTAAGTTCGAAGCGTTAAAAATCGGTAAGGATACAGCCCTGGCGCAGATCATTCGCTTGGTCGAGGATGCTCAGGGAAGCAAAGCTCCGATTCAACGCCTGGCAGACCAGGTCTCGTCGATTTTCGTTCCGGTTGTGATCGGGATTGCCTTTGCTACGTTTTTGGCGTGGTATTTCCTTGCCCCTCCTCCGACGGGCGATATTTCTAACTTTACTCGCGCTCTGATCAATACGGTGGCAGTCCTGGTTATTGCTTGCCCTTGTGCGATGGGCCTGGCTACTCCAACAGCAGTGATGGTTGGGACCGGCAGAGGCGCCAACATGGGGATTTTATTCAAATCCAGCGCGGCGCTTGAGCGGGCGGGTAGTTTAACTACGGTCATTCTGGATAAGACGGGCACAATCACTCGCGGCCAACCTACGGTCACCGACATCATCGTGAATGGATGGGATGGGGGTGAGAGCGATTTACTCAAGCTCGTCGCGAGCGCGGAGCGTGGTTCCGAACACCCATTGGGAGAGGCGGTTGTCGAAGCGGCTCTAGCTCAGGATATTCCATTAGATGAGCCGGACGGTTTCAAAGCCATTGCCGGTCATGGGATAGTCGCCAGCGTGGGGAAGCGGGAGGTTGTCATCGGTTCGCCGAAGCTGCTCGCTGAACGCGGCATGGGTCTCAATGGCCTCGATGGGGAGATTGAGCGCTTGCGGTCGCAGGCGAAAACAGTGATTGCTGTAGCAATAGACGGTAAACCAGCCGGTATTTTGGGCATCGCCGATACGGTGAAAGATGGTTCAGTCGAAGCAATTGAAGCCCTCCACGACATGGGATTGGAGGTCGTCATGATTACTGGCGATAACCTCCAAACCGCCCAAGCGATCGGTTCTTTGGTCGGTCTACACTCACAAGATTCCCAGGGGAACAGTCTCATCCGCGCCGAAGTGCTTCCGGCAGAGAAGGCAGAAGTGGTCAGAGATCTTCAAAGCCAGGGAAAGGTCGTTGCCATGGTCGGGGATGGGATCAACGACGCTCCAGCGCTAGCACAAGCGGATGTTGGGATCGCCATTGGAACGGGTACGGATGTGGCTATTGCCGCCGCTCCAATTACGCTTCTAAGCGGCGATCTGCGCGGCGTGCCGCGAGCAATCACTCTATCCCGCAGAACCCTGCGCACCATCAAGCAGAACCTATTTTGGGCATTGATATATAATGTTCTCCTCATTCCGAGCGCAGCACTCGGCTTCCTGAATCCCATGTTTGCCGCCGGGGCTATGGCTTTCAGTTCGATATTCGTTGTAACAAACAGCCTCAGGTTGAGAGGTGTGAAGCTCACCTGATTTTCTGCTTCACTCCGGTGAGAGCAAAATTGATTTGCCACCTTGATCGTTGGGGGCGAAGGCGGTATGCTTCACACATTCAGTACGAGCTGAAACCACAAAAAGGGGAACACAGGGTGGAGGAGAAACGGATTCGATGGATCTCAGCGGCCTCACTTTAAGCCCATACTGGGTTGGCATTGCGACTCTTGCCGGACTGTTATCGTTCTTATCGCCCTGCGTCCTCGCTCTCGTACCAGCCTATATCGGCTATCTCGGCGGGCGATCTGTATCCCCCTCGGGTGAGGTTATCGCAAATCGCTGGACCACCTTCTCGCACGGGGTGGCTTTTGTCTTTGGGTTCAGCGTTGTATTCGTGCTGCTTGGTGCCGCCGCGTCTGCGATCGGTTTCATCTTATATGATCTGCGCACCTGGATTGCACGCATCGGTGGCGTGGTCGTGATTATCTTTGGACTTCACACGATGGGTGTGATCAACATCCCTTTCCTGAACTACGACACCCGGCGGCAGGTGCAGCCTAATCCGGGATTGGGTTACTTCTCATCGGCGCTAATGGGCGTTTTCTTCGCCGCTGGCTGGGCGCCGTGTGTTGGACCAGTCCTGGGCGCTGTGCTTACGCTGGCGATAAGCAGCGCTCGAATTATGGAGGGCGTCATTCTGCTCAGCGCCTATTCGCTCGGCCTGGCGATCCCCTTTCTTCTGATGGCTTTGGGGATAGGACAAGCCGCAGAACTCATGCGTAAATACAGCAACGTCGTCCGTTACATCTCCATCATCACCGGTGTTATCCTCGTTATTGTTGGTGTGTTACTGCTCACCGGTAAGCTCGAGCAGCTAGCGCGATTCGGTTTCTTCGTCGACTTCGGTCTTTAGGTACAGCGTGCGTTTGGGATCTTCCTCTCGCATTGCCGCGTACATCCTGGTGGGCTTTCTCGTTGGGATCGCTTTTGCATTAGCCTTGTTTCTCGGCTTCCCAGGTGCAGAATCAGAAATTAGTAGTAGCGTTCTATCAACCGCTGCGCCGGATCCGAATGAAACACAAGAAATTGGAACGGTAGTGAGCAAGATTGCACCAGAGATCGGTGCACAGGCTCCAGACTTCGCGTTGCGCGATCTGGAGGGAAATGAAGCCCGCCTGAGCGATTACCGCGGAAGAACGGTGCTCCTGACCTTCTGGGCGACGTGGTGCGGTCCATGCCGTTTGGAGATGCCAACATTTGAAGGTCGCTATCAAGAGTTAAAGGACGATGGTTTCACCGTCCTGGGGTTAAATTACGACGAACCTATAGAGGATGTAAGTGCTTTCCGTGACGAACTCGGTTTATCCTTTCCTCTTCTTCTCGATCCTGGCGGAAGTGTTCAACGGCTTTACCGAATCCGCGGCTATCCATCGAGTATCTTTGTTGATCCCCAGGGTGTGGTCCGTGTAATCCATATAGGACTTATAACCGAGGGGCAACTAACCGATTATCTGGTAGAACTTGGGTATTCCCTATGATACGTGTGACGCTTTTTACTAAAGAAGATTGCAGCCTTTGTGAGGAGGTGAGATCCTACCTGATCTCACTTGAGAAGGAAGTCCCGCATACCCTTCAAGAGGTTGACATCAATTCCGATCCGGCACTTCTTAAGCGCTACCTCGAGCGTATTCCTGTTGTCCAGATCGGCCCATACACTCTCGAGGCGCCCATCTCTGAGATCGATTTGAAAGTCGCGCTAAATGCGGCGGCGGATGGGCATTCGAGTGTTGAGAGTTCTTCGTCAATATCCCGAGAGCAGGGGGTCAGGATGAATAAAGCGCTCCTTTTCTTCTCACGCCATTGGCTTGCTTTCTTCAACTTAATCGTTTTTCTCTATATCGCCTTACCCTTCGCTTCCCCGTATTTAATAAAGGCAGGTATGACGACTCCTGCTCGTGTGATTTACAAGGTCTACGGCCCTCTATGCCATCAGCTTCCTTTCCGTTCCTGGTTCCTCTTCGGAGAACAGCCTGTTTATCCCTTGGAAAGATCAGGTTTGGATATGAAGAGCTATGAGGAAATCGCGGGTGTCGACTCTATTGATTTGCTGCGAGATCGAGCCTTCATTGGCAATGAGAGTGTGGGATATAAAGTAGCGCTTTGTCAGCGCGATGTCGCGATTTATGGGAGCATCCTTCTCGCTGGTTTGGCTTTCACCTTCCTCCGGCACAGGTTAAAACCGCTGCCGATCTGGGCCTGGTTCATTATCGGCATCCTCCCGCTTGCACTGGATGGGGGATCCCAGTTAATTACGTCTCTACCTTTCGTGCCCTTCCCATGGCGTGAGAGCACGCCCTTCTTCCGGACGCTCACGGGGATGCTTTTCGGCGTGGCGAATGTATGGATGGCGTATCCTTATGTAGAGGAAATCATGGTCGATACCCAAACCCTTGTGGCCGCAAAGCTTGCTGCCGCAGGTGAGATCAACTGATCGATGAACTCTCTTTTTGAACCCCTGGAGAATTGCAGATAGGATTCTTGAAGACAAACAGCCTGCCTATGTCTTTCTACTTGCCATGGTAGACTCTCACAATGGTTCGCACACAGTTTGAATCCCTGGTTTATTATCAATTTAAGTCCCTATTGCAGCAGGATTTGATCCATGGTGTTTTCACGCGTCATGGCGGTGTGAGTCCCGATCCCTGGCATTCGCTCAACCTCGGCGGTACTGTTGGTGATGCCCCTGACAAAGTGGCAGAGAATCGCCGGCGACTATTTTCCGCATTGGACCGCCCAGTCAGTTCGGTTTTCGATGCCTGGCAAGTGCATTCTGCCAATGTAGTGATCGCCGATGGACCTCGCAACGACCGTCCTCATACCAAGGGAGACATCATCCTCACAGACGATCCCGGTGTGACCCTCCTGATGCGGTTCGCCGACTGTGTTCCCATTCTTCTTTACGACCCCCGCCGGAGAGCGATCGGGATTGCTCATGCAGGCTGGCTGGGAACGGTACGCCGGGCAGCAGAATTCGCTGTCCAGGCGATGGTGCAGAACTTCCAGTCTGACCCTGCCGATATTATGGCTGGTTTGGGGCCTTCGATTGGACCGGACCATTACACGGTAGGAGAGGAAGTTGTCGAACAGATCGAGGCGAGCTTCGGACGGGATGCCTCTCGCCACGTCGAACGCAGAAATGGGAAGACATATCTGGATCTCTGGAGCGCAAATCGGGCATTGTTACAGAAGCAGGGGGTGGTTCAAATCGAAGTAGCCCAGATCTGCTCAGCCTGCCATATCAATGATTGGTACTCACATCGCAGTGAGGGAGGGAAGACGGGCAGATTTGGGGCTGCGATCGCCGTGAGTGAATGACCCCGAATCGCATTTGAAGAGGACCATAGTGGAACAGCAAATTGATGCGAACCTGCGGCTGCTGAAAGCTCGAGTTTCCGAAGCTGCTAAAGGAAGTGGAAGAGGGGCTGACGCGATCGAGCTGGTTGCCATCTGCAAGGGCCAGCCAGCTTCAAGCGTGCGTGCCGCGTACCAGGCTGGACAAAGGGATTTTGGTGAGAACCGTGTTGCCGAAGCACGTGAGAAGCAGGCTGAACTCACCGATCTAAGCGAAATCCGCTGGCATATGGTGGGGCACATCCAGAGCCGCAAGGCGAAAGAAATCGCCCCGCATTTCTTCATGGTGCACTCAGTAGACCGTGTGAAGCTCGCGAAAATGCTCGATCATTTCGCCACGGAATCTGGTCGGATCTTACCTGTCTTGCTCGAGTGCAACACATCGGGGGAGGCGTCGAAGACCGGATGGTCGGCATGGCAGAAGGATGATTGGCCGGGCGCGCTCGAGGATATCAAGATGATCCGCGATCTTAAGAACCTGGCTGTTCGAGGTTTAATGACGATGGCGCCCTGGGCAGCGGACCCCGCGATCCTTCATTCCACGTTTCAGGGTTTGCGCACATTCCGAGATTTCTTAGAAGAGGAACTCTTAACGGACCTGCCCGAGCTCTCGATGGGCATGACGGATGATTTCGAGATCGCGATTGAAGAGGGGGCGACGATCGTACGTGTCGGGAGAGCGATCTTCGGACCGCGCCATACTGACGCCTGATAGAGTTGCGGTAAAATAGTCCCTGAGGGAGAATCCTTCATCGGTGTTGAGACTGCCGATAAGTGATATTGTGTTTAGGTAACTGCTCAGGTATATCGTCTTTTGGAGGGGAGAGTTGTTCTTCTAGGAATGAGATTCTTCGTCGGTGCGCTACTCAGAATGACATTATGTGGGGATCGGTCATGCTGAACGAAGTGAAGCATCTCGTTTATTGAATGGGAGACTTGTTCTTACCGGGAGTAAGTTCCTTCGCCGTAATTATGTGTATGGTCAATATAATTCATTAATCTATAGGAGTACCTATGACGAGTCTAGCGAATGCAATCGTGATCATCACAAGAGCGCTCACATTAGTCATCCTGGCGGATGTGCTGGTCGGATATTTTTTGGATGAGTTTCACCCAATACGTCAATTCTTAGATTCGATTGTTCAACCATTTCTCGCGCCAATACGCAAGTTTTTACCTTCTTCGGGAGGCCTTGATTTCAGCCCTTTGGTTTTATTTTTTCTGGTTGAGATGGCCGGCAGAGTGTTAGTAGGGATACTTGTTTGAATCAACAGACAAAAAACAGGGAATTTAAACTCTCAAATGGAAAACGGGGGGCTGCACTTACAGTCCGCGTGACCCCACGATCCCGAAAGACTGATTTTGGAGGTATCCTGGAGGATGGAACGGTGCGGATTCGTGTCGCAGCCCCGCCGGTGGAAGGGAAGGCGAATCGCGCCGTAATCGCCTTCCTGGCAAAGGCGCTGGGCACTCGGAAAAATAAGATCGAGATCGTTGCTGGTGAACGTGGGCTGGATAAGATCATTTCGATCGACGGGATGTCTGCCGAAGAGGTTGAGAAGCAAATTCAAGCGCATCTCGATCGAAAGAGCAAGAAATAGCCACAAGAACGAACGTACATTAAGCTGTGATATTTGGACCGACTGAAATGTCGGTCCTTTCTTTGTGCGTTTTCAAGACCTGTAGGGGCGAGCCG
>DAOUTT010000283.1 GCA_030668545.1 Anaerolineales bacterium
ACTGAAATCAATGTGCATTTGTCCATCGCCAGCCTTGCTATGCTTGAGGCGTTTGAGCAGGATACCGGCCAAGATCCACTCTACCGCAAATGCGGCTATTTGTTCGTACTAACCCAGGAGGCGATGGTTGCTAAATTCAAAGGCAATGTCGCCATGCAGAACCGACTTGGTGTAAATACACAATGGTTAGAGGCCGAAGATGTCAAATCTCATCTACCAATGATGCGCTTCGAAGATGCACTAGCCGGCACCTTTCATCTCGATGATGGATTAGCCGACCCTAACAGCGTGGTTATGGGCTATATTCAGCGCGCTCGCCAGCTTGGCGTAACCGCTCTCGAAGAGGTCAGTGTCCTAGACATTGATATTGAGGGTAATCAGGTTCAGCGCGTCGTGACCAACTCAGGATCAATCGCCACCCAGGTCGTCGTTGACGCCGCCGGACCCTGGGCGGGGCTCATCGGGCGCATGGTGGGCTTGGAACTCCCCATAACCCCGATCCGCCGGCAGATGCTGACCACAACGCCCCTCCCTGACCTCCCCGCCGATTTCCCATTTGTGATCGACTTCGCACAATCACTTTATTTCCATCGAGAAGGAAACGGTGTTCTTACCGGAATGTCAAACCCTGACGAGAAACCTGGCTTCGATCAATCGATTGACGGAGAATGGGAATTGGTCGCCATGCAATCCGCCGCGGAGCGGATGCCAATGCTGGAAACAGCAGGACGTCAAACAGGCTGGGCAGGGCTATACGAAGTGACTCCTGATGCGCACCCTATTTTCGGCGAGACGCCCATCGATGGTTTTTATCTGGTCGGCGGATTTTCTGGACATGGGTTTATGCACGGGCCCATAGCCGGGAAATTAATGACGGAAAGAATCCTTGCGGGAAAGTCGCATTCGGTGGATGTCTCATCCTTGGATCTGGCACGCTTTGATGAGAATCGCCTAATATTCGAATACAACGTGGTGTAGAGATATGGAAGCAGAGATTATTACAATTGGAACGGAATTGCTGCTGGGCGAACTCGTCGATACGAATACGCGTTACATCGCCCGTGCCCTGCGCGAAATCGGCCTCGACCTTTATCGAACCAGCACTGTCGGTGATAATATCGATAGGATCGCCGAAGAAGTTCAAGCAAGCATGCAGCGCGCAGACGCCGTAATTACCACCGGCGGTTTAGGGCCGACAATTGACGATCCCACGCGTGAAGGACTAGCAAAGGCTTGCGGCGTTGAGTCTATCTTCGTACCCGAATTATGGCAGCAGATCGAGGAGCGTTTCTCAGGTTTCGGGAGTGTTCCCACCGAGAACAATCGCCGACAAGCGTATATCCCTGCGGGTTCCATCCCCATAGAAAATCCCGTGGGAACCGCTCCGGGTTTCATCGTGGAGACAGATCATTCCGTGGTTATTTCCATGCCCGGCGTCCCCGCTGAGATGCAGCACCTGCTTGTCAACGACGTCATCCCCTATCTTAAGCAGCGCCTTGGATTAAAGAGCATCATCAAGAGCCGCATCGTCCGCACCTCAGGTATCGGCGAGTCAATGCTAGACCAAATAATCGAGGATCTGGAGAAGCTCCACAATCCGACGGTCGGGCTCTCTGCTCATCCCGGGCGTGTGGACATCCGTATCACAGCAAAAGCGAAGACAAATCAAGAAGCCGACAAGATGATCTCAAGTATCGAGGCGACGCTCGAGGATCGTATAGGGAGATCGATCTACGGTAAAGACGATCAGACGCTCGAATCCGTCGTCGTCGATTTGCTGAAGGAAAAGAGAATGCATCTCGCACTCCTTGAAGCGGGAACAGATGGAGCCCTCGCGGCTTCATTAGCAGAATTCCCGGAGATAATCGTCAGCGAACAGAACCTCTCAGAAATCGAATCGGATGAAATTCTCTCTGCGGCATTGAAAGAAGATATGCAAAAAACTAGCGCCAAAGCAGGTTTACTGCTAACGATGCAACCTTCTCGGGAGGGCAGCTCAGCGATGATCCAAGTCATACTTCCCAAAAACGAACATACGGAGCACAAATCTTACGAAGCTCACTTCGTGAATATGAAAATTCGATCCGTAAGTTACGCTCTCCATTGGCTCCGCCGTTTGCTTCTTTTGGCTTCGTAGGAATTCTTGCTGATCTTTTGTGAACCTCAGAAAGCATGTTCCTTGACAGACATTATGCGCACTTCTATAATCCGGAACGGTGATGCGGGCATGGCTCAGTGGTAGAGCGTCTGCTTCCCAAGCAGAATGTCGCGGGTTCGAATCCCGCTGCCCGCTCAAAATGTAAAGCCTCCTGGAATACTCTGGAGGCTTTTACCTTAATACTACACTCATCATAAGCAAGCCAAGAAGCCCGCTATTTTGTAAGGTCTGATGGCTCACCTCACATTTGTAAGTGGATTGAAAGGTCCATTCTCACCAAAGAATGCTAAGCTGAAATTGCATGGAGCACCATACAGTTGTATCGGAGACAACAGGATATTATTAAGGAAAGGGTGTCTAGAGATCCGGCGCCACTGAGCAGCCGACCTGCGCCCCAAAATTCTACCGACAGCCTCCAGATACCTATTATGGACAGCTCTATGTTCTCCTCCTCAAGAGCCCTCGCTGTGACGACGAGGGCTCTGCTGGCTAATGGGCGCACCATTGACTATAATCCCTCTCTGAGGGTTAGAGGGTTTCATCCGAATTGACCTTTTATGGCTGATAAATCGCGAACGATTCTTTATGTTGAAGATAATCTCGACAACCTCAACCTTGTCAAGCGCATTCTTGAAGCTGAAGGGTATCAATTTATTGGTACCGATAACGCCGCAGATGGGATTGCGCTCGCACAGCTCCATCACCCTGACTTGATCTTGGTGGATATTAATTTGCCAGAAGTCGACGGGCTTACCATGACCCAGGAATTAAAAGCAGAGGCGCAGTTTGAAAAAACCCCCATAATCGCCATAACGGCAAACGTAATGCGCGGCGATCGTGAAAGAACATTAACAGCGGGATGTGATGACTATATTCAAAAACCTATCGATGTAGATCATCTCCCGAGACAAATTGCACACTTCTTGCACTAGTAAGAAGTAATTCGCATCATTCTAGTGGGGTAAAGTAAAGTGACGAATGCTCCTGAGGCAACAACAATCCTGATCGTCGAAGACAATGTATCGAATTTTGTCCTAATGGCCCGCTTGCTTGACCATATGGGATTTCATTGTGAATGGAAAACCTCCGGCTACGAAGTCGTTGAGTATGCCGACACTCTCCCTGAGGTTAATCTCATCCTGATGGACATTCGACTGCCGTACGAGGACGGATATGAAGCGCTACGCAAATTACGCGCCTCGGAGGCATTGCGTGACATCCCAGTCGTTGCTGTCACCGCATACGCGAGCGATGAGCAGATGCAGCGTTCTCGAGCCGCTGGATTTGACGGCTTCCTCGGCAAACCACTCGACCCGGACCGTTTCCCTGCTCAAATCAGCCGCATCCTTGATGGTGATCCTGTTTGGGAGATTGAGTAGCTGTGGTCAGTCCAATAACTCATCCACAACC
>DAOUTT010000013.1 GCA_030668545.1 Anaerolineales bacterium
ATATCTCGGCCAGGAATGCACCATATGTGACCGATAATGCGACGATGGCGCGAATATTCATGGGGATGGATTGGTTGCTGAAGAGAGAGAAGGCAGCCGATGCTCCTGTGAGGCCTTTCGCTCCGAGCCAAAGGCCGAAGGCGTTGATGCCATCCACGATAATGGGGACGCCAACCAGGGCGATGAAGAAGATAAGGACGAGCATAGGTATGCCGCGAATGAGTTCAACGTAGAGACGAGCGGCATTTTTGATAAAAACGTTCCGTGAAATCCTCCCGAGACCAGCAAGCAGACCGATAAAAAGCGCAATCGCATAGGAAATCAGGGAGGTTTGAGCTGTGACCTTAAGACCAATGCGAATGAAATCGAAAGCCTCTCGATAATTTTCGGTTGTAAAAATCATGTAGCCAGAGAAGATGGCGATAAGGATTAGTGCCACAAACCACCAGGGGAAATCTCGAACGCTAGTTTCTCGATCTACCTTAAGGTCTGGCGAGGGTTGATCCGGTTGGATAATGGGTTCTGTGCTGTGTTCCGCCACGCTTTGCTCCCAGGTTATGCAACAACCGGTGCGCAGTTTTGCTCTCTGCACACCGGTTGTCAAAGCGCCTTAGTTAACTATCAAGGCTCGTAGGGCGTGCGGTGATCTTAAAGATCGTCGTAGGTGATGGTGAAGGCTGATCCGAAGTACTTTGTATTCAACGCTTCCAGGAATCCATCTTCCATCATCGCCTTGAGTGCCTCGTTTACAGGCTCGACGAGCTCGCTGCCCTTGGGGTAGATGAAGCCGAGCTGGTCACTGGAGAGCGAAGGTCCCACGAGCTTGAGCTCATCGGCGTTCTCGCCCAAGTAACCCTGCCCTGCGACCTCATCGATGATGACGGCGTCGATGTCACCGGCGATTAGCGCCTGGACGGCGAAGGGGAACTGCTCGAAAGCCGAAATGCGATCAGCAGGCAGGAACGTTGAGGCAGTCTCATAGTTCGTTGTGCCGGTCTGAGTGCCCAACTTCAGACTCTCGTCATTGACGATGTCCTCAATGCTCTCGATGCGATCATCATCAATGCGCACGAGTAAGCGCTGGTCCAGGTTGATGTACCCAATCGAGAAATCGACAATCTCGGCGCGTTCTTCTGTGATCGTGATTCCATCGGCGGCGGCATCAAACTGACCGTCAGCGACGGCCTGGATCATGCCTTCCCAGGAAGCCTCGACGTAGACAGGCGTGCAGTCGATGCGGACGCAGATCTCATCCCAGACTTCATAATCCCAACCCGTGGGTTCTTTCGTGATGGGATCGATGTAGTTGAACGGCAGGTAGGCGTTCTCGATTGCAATCCTAACTTCTCCAACCGCCGGTGCTCCACACCCGACGAGGAGAACCGCAACGATGGTAAGTGTTATTAATAGTCCTAATTTCTTCATCTCTTCCTCCTGATAAATTTTGAAATTTCTGAAGATCTTTGATAGTGAGTTCCAATCGGTAGTGCACCTCCTTCAACTTTTATGCGAAGAAGACTTGTCGGTTCGAAAACACGTTTTCTTCTAATTTGGGATTTAGACCCTTATAAAATAGCCGGAGTCTCGTAAATATGCAAGAACTTCATGGTGAGAGAAACTATTTATTTGTTTAGCCACTGGTAATTATTAGGCGCATTGAGGTTCTTTAATATCATGACTCAGCGGGCTTTCGTGGTGATCCTTGAATTGGATCAGGGTGTGGTGTTAAAAATAGTGATCTCAATTAAATCCGCTCGCAGTGGGAGCAGAGGGCTTGCAAGTGTCGCCAATTGTGCCGGTGACGGGGATGTGTAAGCATGCTCTGGGAGAAGAAGCGTGAGTGGCGTGAGCTCGGGTGTATTGCCAAGATCCGGTGCTTTCACACTCAATGCCCGCAGGATTTGTGCTTGCAGCTTGAGAGCAATTAACGGTTGATTTTCAAGCAGCCGCAGTGTGCCAATCGCTGACGCGCCATCGTAACTCTGGTCGTCCAGGGAGAAACCACCCAGGTAGTCGATTAGGGCGCTGAATCCCTCCTCATCCAGAACGGCAATCCCAAAGATGGGATTTGGGGAGAAATGGCCCATCGCGGTTATGAAATCGGCTCCGTAATCAGGGGCTTCCCAAAGCGAGAAAGCCTCGCTTAGAGGGATTTCGGTGTCCGGAAGAAGGAGGTCCGTAGGCAATCCCAGGAGTTGGATCCTTTTATCAGGGGGGTGGAAGCTTATGAACCAGATGGAAAGAATCTTTGGCTTGTCCTGATTGATCTCATCAACTCCCAGCACGAGAACGGAGGCAGCGCCGCTCTGGATAGGTGGGGTAGGTGCGATTTCAATTGATTCGAAAGGTGTTGATTGAGGGATCGCATCTTGTTGTTCACGTTGAAGGAGCACGCTAATAGCGCCTGCCGCGAAGCAGACCAACATCATTATAACGAAGAGCACAACTGGCAAACGACTTCGCATGACTTAACCGATATACTTAAAGGGTAACAGAAAGTCGCCCGGATTGTACTCTGGGCGACTTTGGCCTGCAATGACAAAGGGTTGGCTATGCAGCTAATCCCAGTATCAAAATTGCGCCAAACAACCTGCCAAACATGTAGGCGAGGACCGCGGCGAGAACGATGGGGGCGACCCATAAGACACGGTTGAAGAGTCTCTGGTTGCGGACTGCAGCCCCAGTAAGGCTAGCGGCGAGCTTCCAAAAAGCGAGTTTTACATACGAGTTGAAGTTGATCAGATATTCGTCCATGGCTATTTTGATGTACTCATCTTTATGATCCGTCCCCGCTCATCAGCGACGACGCGAACAATGCGGCTGATCTTACGACCCCCAGGTAGCTCAGCCTTCCCCTTGTAGGTCAACAAAAATTGTACATTCCCCTTGGTGTTGGATTGCTCGCGCACCGACGGTCTAACTTTGTTCATCTCGGGGAACTTTTTCCCGACGGAGCGGGTGAGTTTCTGTATCGTTGCCTGATCCACAGTTCGTTAGCTCCTTGAGCCCACAGCGGCGCGTCTTCTCAAAAAAGTGGGTAGGTCGAGATCATCTATCTGCTTGTTTGGGGCCTGAGAAGAAGGAGCGATAGCAGCAATTTCCTCAAACCCCTGCACGGCAGCAACAGGGCAGCCTCCCACACCGGTGAAGATCAAGATAACTTGCGCCCGACCCGTCATCGCTGGATCCGTTGTGGCGCCTAGAATGATGTCGATATCAGGCGTGGTCACATCACGCAGTTTCTCTACAGCTTCCCCAACTTCATGGAGGGTAAGGTCCTCGCCTCCAGTGAAGTGCACGAGAATGCCTGATGCGCTGTCGAGACCGTCTATCTCTAATAATGGGTGGTGCAATGCTTGCTTAATCGCCGCGGGCGCTTTCCCTTCGCCTTTGCCCAACCCTATGGCCATATAAGCGCCGCCCCCGTTCGTCATTATCTCGCGCACGTGGGCGAAATCCACATTAATCAAGCCGGGGCGGGTGACCAATTCGGCGATCCCCTGGACACCCTGACGGAGGACATCATCGGCAATTCGAAAGGCGATCTCAAGGCTTAGATCCCGGGGAACGACTTGAAGCAAACGATCGTTTGGCACGGTGATCAGTGTGTGGGCGTGTGGTTGAATTTGGCGCACGCCCTCCAGGGCGTTCTGAGAACGCTTACTCATCTCGAAGCTGAATGGCATCGTGACGACTGCAATAACGACTGCGCCGACTTCACGCGCTATCTCGGTTGCGATAGGAGCTGCACCAGTGCCTGTTCCACCGCCCATCCCTGCAGTGATGAAGACCATATCGGCTCCAGCAAGTGCCGCAGCGATCTCACGGCTGCTTTCCATCGCCGCTGATGCGCCGATCTTCGGGTCACCGCCTGCTCCCAGACCACGAGTGATTCGCGGTCCAAGTTGAAGGCGGGTAGGTGCAAGACTGGAAGTTAGCGCTTGTTGGTCGGTGTTGGCGGCGATAAATTCGACGCCCATCACCCCTAACTCAATCATGCGGTTGACAGCGTTCGATCCTCCTCCACCCAAGCCAAGAACTTTGACCTTTGTCTCCCCTAATTGCCGCGGAGGTTCAGGTTGGGAGAGATGCTGCAAGTACTCGAGGGGGTTTGCATCAGACATTGACAACTCCAGAAGTGAGGTTCTTTGAAGCTAATTCGGCTGCCATCACAAGTAGTTCTGATGCATCAGCCATTTGAAAGCGATTGACATCACAGCCAGCGCTGCTCAGCTGGTCTTCGATAGCTGCAGGAATATCTGTCTCGCTGCCGATAATCGTCACTCGTTCAGCGAATTGAGCTTCTCCCGCAGAAAAACCTACAACTGGTTTCACAGCCAGTGCAAAGGGTCCTACATCAACCCAATCCTGAGCTATGTTGCGTAAATTTGTCATTGGAAGAAGAACGTAATGAGAGATAAATTTCTTATGACTTGAAGTTGTGTGAATCGTTCCCTCAACGGCAAATAGTTTCTTGACCTTGGCTTTTATTCGCGTTGATGGTGATGGTTTTTCCAGGATCGCATCCCAGCTATCTCGTAATCCTTCGGCAACTGTATGGGGGTCTAGAGCGAGGTTGAGTGCCATGCTGGGGAGTCCATCGCACCTGATGTGCGTAAGAATTTCAGTCGTCGCTATAAGATCTGAATTAATTCCTGCATCACCATCATCGGTCTGAGGAAAAATTCCACCGGCGAGCACCATCATTGGAAGTTCAGTCCCAATCACATCGCGGCAGATGGCGGAATACCATTCGTTTATTCGGAAACCACGGTGATCCTGGCTATTGTCGGGAGTGTTGTATGGCCGAGTGGAGGTCCAGCTCTCTGGGCCACCAGCTCCCCAATCGAGCGGTTTACCATAACTCCATTGGTAAAGGCCGAGCGTGAGACTCTGTAGCAGTTCACTCTTTCCTCGGCGCTGGAGTGACCCCAGGGCTGTTCGCAGAAATGCGGTATCCCAATAATCACCACCGGGCTCTAAGGGGGGGAAAATCGGGTTGAGACCGTACTCGGTCTGGAGCTCGAACAAGGGGATCAGGTGGTCGAGGAAACGCTCGACCAGATCACCGCGAGACCAGCTCGAGGGGTCCCATTGAGCACGCATATTCGGGCGGTCGTGGAGCACGATGTGCTTGATACCGCAATCCGCGTAACTAGCGAAAAGCGGTCTGAGAGAGCGAACGTTGATGTCGTCGATTGATGCCTCGAGGTGGATGATCGGCTTGATATTCGTCTCGATCAGTTCACGCAGGAAGAATTCGGGGATAGCTTGCGAACAAGAGCCGCTCAGCGTGAGCCAGGTTGTATCAATGGATTGGAAAATTGGCAGCCAGCGGTCAAGATCCGCCTGGGTGTAGTGTTGCTGGTCGTGATAATAATGAAACCCGAGTCGATTAAATTCTAGGGACATGGCACTTTGATTCCTTCCTGCATAGATAGATGCAAGAAGCGTGCCATATCCTTATGATCGTGATATTAGCGAGAGACTGCCAGCTTGGTTACTTTGCCGGACGAGTCTAGCGTGATGCGGGCAAAGTGCGGGTGGCTGCGATCGCCATCGGGGATGTGCTTGGAGAGGGTGATGATTGTCGACCCACTGGCGGAGGAAGCTTGCGACTTTGCACCCATTTGCATGGTTGGGCAAGTATGATCCTCACCCGAGCAATGGAAGTGCTGAGGATGGATCTTGCATGCAGCATCCTGCATGCCCGGAAGATATTGAGAAACGATGAGCTTGACTTTCTTGAGAGAGCTCGGTTTCATTTTGTCAGGTGAGATATCACATTCACCCAGGGCACAGACCGTCTTCATTGTCTTGGGTCTGGAAGTCCTGCGGATAACGGATTTCTCTCCCGGCGTGGGGGCAATTTCTGAAGGTGTGAAGAGCGGATCGCCATAGAGCACAAACGAAATCAAGGTTTTCTGGTCTTCGCCGTCGAGGAAACCTTGCCGGCGGTGCATCTCGGTAGCTAGCTTCAGTTTGGCGCGCCGTAAAGCCTCGCCGACAGGTAATTTCTGATTGAGGTTCAGCCAGAATATCCGGCCGAGTAAATCGGCAGCAATCAGTGGCGGCGTGATCGAACCGTAGGATATCTTTGTCGAACCAACGATTGCCCGGCTACCTGAGGAAAGGAACTTCAGGCTGAGCGCAGATTCTGGGGTCTTCGCCATAGAGTTGGCTCCATAACATGCTTCCGTAAATACGACTTTAGGAGCACGGCCGCTGTTCACGACATCCTGTGGGCGTAAGGCGACAGGAAACTCTCCCAGGTTGCTATCATCGCGGAGTGGATCACGTTGACCATACCATTCGGGCGCATCCTCCAGACCATGAAGGTTGTAATAGGAAAGGCGAGCGGGTCCCACGGCGACAGAGGGCAACCGGTTCGCTTCCGTAGGCGGCGAGGTGATCATCGCTCGCGGATCACCGATGGTTTTAAAGACTGAAAATGACGCCTTTCGCCATATGCTTGCGGTGTACCCTAAAACCCTCTTGTCGCTTCTGAATATCCGTGTGAATCTGCGGAAAAGCCAGAGGTTTAGCCGCTGAACCAAGCCCATTGAGCGGTTCGTTTGGCGGTGATCTCGGGTCGACCGATCCAGTTGTGTAACGAGTTCATCGAGATCTTGGTCAAACGGAATACGGCCAATTGGCCATTCTGGAGCAAAATAATTCTCGTCCGTTGCGGCGTAGGGGTTGTCCGACGGCACTACATCGTCATCGTCGTCTGTAGGATTTGGCAGAAGGTGGAAAGGAACGATCCCGTTACCGCCAACAATGAGCAATGCCCCGATCATCTCCCCGCGCTTGGCAAGGGCTTGATCGAGATCCGCAATGCGGAGCTTAATCTCCCAGGCATTTCCAGGATCGCAAGGAGAGATATCGAATGCGTCGAGAGTGCTCGGGTCATCGGGATAGATGCGGTAGGCTGTCCATCCAGGGCGACGGCGGATCGCTTCTACCAGAGAGAGAACAGCATCGTTAACTCTAATATAGCCATCTTCGCCGAAACTCTGCTGCAAGCGTGTATGGCTTGAAAGGACAACATAAGCTGGTGAGCGTCCATCCTCATCTCGCGCTCGCTGCCGAGATTTCAAGCGGCCAGCAAGGCGACGGAAATCCTGCTCTATCTCTATCAAGCTCTCTTCGGAGAATGGCTTATCGACACTCTCACGAGGATCCCCTGGATTTGGCCCCCGGAATGATTCCCAGGGTTCGGGTCCAGGTAGAGAATCAACCGAGGGTGACTCGGACTTGATCGTGGGCTCATCACCCATTGTGGAAATGGTTGCGGCGGTGTCACACTCAATATCTGGGCTGCTATCGACAGTTTTCTTTTCGACACTGGCGGAACTGGAGAGGCGATTGTCGCCAAGAACTGCAGCTACATCAGCGGGAATGGGTCTGCTTAGGTCTGCCGATTGTTCTTCAGGCCACAGATTGCGATAGGGATGATCGTTCCCTAGAACGTCCTTTGCGATCCTGCCACTTGTATCATGGCTAACCGCTTGATGAATGTAGGCAACTCCCTGGTCGATTTTCTCATCTATTAATAGGTCATTTGCGATGATTAGGAGAAAATGGACACAATTCGGCCAACGCTCAAGCCCTGTTTTTGCTAATGAAGAAACAGCAGATGGATTGCCTGCCGCTCGGGAAGCCTTAAGGGCAATGAGAGTGGGTAGCGCCAGATCAGGATCAGCCGTAAGTGCCACTTGCGCTGCGGGAATAGCCGT
Source organism: Anaerolineales bacterium (assembly GCA_030668545.1). Taxonomy (GTDB): domain Bacteria; phylum Chloroflexota; class Anaerolineae; order Anaerolineales; family E44-bin32; genus E44-bin32. The sequence continues at coordinate 7,740 of DAOUTT010000013.1, forward strand.
CTGGAAATCTCCGCGAGCAAGGGCTTTCAATGCTAATCGAACCTGGATAACCCAGGCTGGAGTTTCTTGGGAATTCAGCTCCTCACCTCGAAGGGACTTGGCGCAAGCTTCATAAATCCGAGATTTTACGACCTCGCCGATTGTACGCAGAGAGCTGGCCATTAGTTCGTAGGCTTGGATACATTCCGGGTCGGTGGAAAGGACAGAAGTCAAGCGTTGAATGACTTCGCGGAATTGACCTTGCTCCATCTCCGCTCGTGCAATCAGGAGCTGGACTTCGAGATCGCCTGGCCAGACCGCAAGCCAATCATTCGCTGTGTGTTTCGCATAATCAGCGCGTCCAGCGAGAAACGCTGTATCGATGAGGTGAATGAAAGTATCTCGGTTGATCATAGGGTCACCGCCTGCTCTTCCAAACCACCATGGACCAATTGCAGCGCGCGTACAGCAGCTAGCTGATGGAGAGCGTCTGGATCCAGGGGATTTATCGAAACAACTTTTTCAAACATGTCTGCTGCCTGTCCGTATGACTTCAAGACCTTCAGGATCAATCCGGCTTGTTTATAGGCGGCCGCTTCCTTTGGGTCGAGATTAATCGCATGCAAATATGCATCGAGAGCTTGCGAATCCTGCCTACGAGCCTTATGCACATCTCCAAGTTCCCGTGCAATTCGAGCGTCGATGGGAGCGAGGGACGAAGCTTTTGTCAAAACGTTAAGCGCCTGGTCAAGCTGACCAGCCTCTTTGAACTTCCGTCCTAAGAGGAGTTGATACTCCACATTACGAGGGGCGAGTTTCGCAGCCTTACTGGCAGATTCAAGGGCGGCATCATTATTCCCGCTCAGAGAGTATGCTTCTGAAAGCGTAGCCCACGCGTCCTCGAATTCTGATTCTGCCTTCGTAAGCGTCCGCAGATCAGCGGCAGCCTCCTCGGTTCGCCCCAATCGAAGCAGGAGCTTGCTGCGAGCTAATTGGACGGTTCGGTCGTCTTCGGAGACGCGTAACGCCCGGTCGTAAATCTGGATGGCCTTCTGAAGCTTGCCTTTATGGGCGAAAACGTCGCCTAAGCCAGTGAGGACTTCCACGTTGTTCGGAGCAAGCCGATAGGCTTTACGGGCATGGTTGAGCGCAAGTTTCACATTCCCCAGAGCCATAGCGGCTTGTGAAGCTCCGATCATCACCCCAACATCCGAAGGCATTAAGGTGCAAGCTCTCTCGAACCAGGCCTCGGCTTTCTCAGCATCACCGATTGCCAGGGCGACCTCGCCGGCCTCTTTCCAAACTTTGGGCGTGACGGCCGACGTTTGCAGGCTTTTTGCGTACGTTGCTTGGGCATCGGTCAATTGACCTGCTTGACGATAGGTACGGGCAAGTGCAGTCAGGTATTCACCGTTTTCAGGGTCGAGTTCAACGGCATTCTGCCAGTGGGGCAACGCGGCTTCCAGCTTGGCGTTTTCCTGGTAGAGGAAAGCGAGCTTAGCATGCCAAGAAGCTTCATCAGGCCAGTCAGACAGTGCGCTGTTGAGCGCTGTTATCGCTTTTTCATTGTCCTCGGATTTCAGCCATAGTTGAGCTTCAACGAAAAGTGCGAGCGGACGAATCATAGGGTTGTTTTGCATATGTTGAAGCGTCTCTTGTGCATCCACAAATCTCCCAAGCATCATTTGACTGATGCCGAGCAGGAGGCTGTGGTAGGGATCCTTATTACCAGTGCTATTGTCTTGCAGGAGGGCATTCTCAGCCTTCGCTGGTCTGTTCGCCCGGATTTGAGCGAGGGCAAACGCCTGGGTGAATTCATGAAGGATGGGCTGAGGTATGTTTTGAGATACAGCCCATTCGTCAGGGGTCTTCGCACCTGTGGTTAGTTCAAACCAGGTCTGGAGCAATTCACCGATCGATTCGTTTGAGCCCGCTGACTTGAATTGATCGATCATTTGTTGGAGATATTGCTTTCTCTCTCCTAATAATTCGACTTGTGAAGGGGCATGTGCCTCTGACTCGCAAGCCGAGCGGTATACCCAGAGCAAGTCCTGCAGTCGAAGCTGGCCGCGGAGATATTCCAGTTCAGCTTCCGGTTTGTCATTACCAGTGCCCATCCATTCTTCGATGCAGTGTATAGCGGCGTCCCAGTCAGCGAGGGCTACTGCGCTGCGTGTAGACCAAAGAACATCGTTAAAATCAGCGGGTTCTGAATTGAGAACCGAGTTGTATGATTCCTTCGAGTTTTCAAGGTCTCCTATTTCTAAAGACGTAATGGCTTGTAAGGCGAACCCTTTAACGGAGAGGGGTGCAAGTATTGCTGCTCGATCTAGAGCCGCGCGGGCATCCGTATTGCGTCCAAGCAGATGAAGTGTTTCTGCAAGAGCGATGAGGGGTACGGGATCGTTCGGTACGAGTGAAACTGCCTTCTGCAGAGCCCCTAAGCCCTCCTCAGGCGAACCCGCGTACGTCATTGCTGAACCAGCTTCAATGAGGAAGTCTGGATCGTTCGGTTGAAGTGCCAAGGCGTGACCAAAGCAGTTCAGACTGCGCTGTATCTCACCAACTTGCATGTAGGCTCGTCCGAGCGCGGTAAAGTGCAGGGCATTCTCCGGATCGATCTGGGTAGCTTGCTCCCACAATCCAATAGCTGCAGTTCTCTTATCCAGTTTCCAGAGTGCGTTCGCGGCACGGACAAGAGGGTGAGTGTCGTTTGGAAGAAGATCGGCAATATGCAACCAAGCTCGCTGCGCCAGCTCAAAATCGCCGATGCTTTCAGCTGCGAGCGCCAATTCCTTATGAATGCCTGGGTCATTTTCATCGAGTGATGAGGCGCGTTGGAGTAACCGTAATTGCAGACGGGGGAATTTGAATTCGCCGCATAGTGTGGCGGCTTTTTGCAAGGTTTGCTTATCACTCCGGCCCAGGAAAAGACTGCGTGCCAGGTGATTGCGGCTTGCGTCCTTGTTTCCTGAGAGCCATGTCAGCCGGGCGAGTTCTAGCCAGGGCTCTGATTGATCTAGCTGAAGATTTGCAAGTTGTTTGCGTGCAGAGATAGCTTCATCCAGCGAGCCATCCGCTTCTGCAGCGATGCATAATATGGAGAGCGCATCTGTCTCAATCGGGTTGCGCTCGAAAGCCTGGCGAGCGAGGTTCTTTGCAGCGCTGAAGTCATCGATGGACATATGTGCTCTCGCGAGAAGTATGAGCATTTCGAGAGAAGTCGGGTACTGACCGCGATGCTTCTCCATTGTGGCAATTGCTAAAGTAGCATCGTCCATTGCAATTGCAGCATCTGCTAGACCGAGTATGCCTTGAAGATGTGCCTCGCTGGGGAGATCCTCTGAATTGTCCAGAAAAGCCTGGTAATGATTGATGGCTTCCTCGTTGAGACCCTGATAACGAAGACCATGTGCAATCCAGTAATCTATGGCGTTGTCATCAAATCCGGCCTCACGAGCCATTTCAAGAGTTTTCACACCGACTTCGTGAGCGGCTTCTTCTTGCGCGGACGGGGTCTGGACGAGAATGCGTCCTGCGTTCCAAAGAGATTCGGGGTCGAGAATCGTGGGAAGGCTTTCAAGAAGAGCTGCAGCTGATGCCATTTCGCCCTGGCTCTCGAAGGTGAGAGCTAAAGCTTGGCGAGCTTTCCAGTTTTCAGGCTGCTTTTCTAAAGCTGACTGCAGGATCGGTGTCGCTTCTTCTAGACGACCAAGCTCCCGGAGCAGATCCCCATAGTCCACAAGCCAATCCACGCGCTCGGGGTCAATGTCTACGGCTTGGCGGATATGCTCGAGTGCTTCAGTCTGCTTGGATTTTTCCCGGAGCCATTGTGCTTTGGCGATGTGAACAGCTCCACTAGCTGGTGAGGCTTGGAGAGCGGCATTCAATGTCTCCTCGGCAGTATCTTCATCGCCTGTCGCCATCTGGCATTCCGAAAGAGCGATCCATGCTTCGGCATCACTTGGGGTCAGCTGTGTCGCTTTCTTTAAGTGAGCTTCAGCTTCCTGATGTTCTCCCAATGCAGAAAGGGCTTTGCCCAAAAGGACTTGAGCTTCCACAGATTCGGGGTTATCCGATCGAAGCTCATCTGCGCTTTCCTTCGCTAAAGTGTAATCACCGGCCTCCAGGGCACAGGCGCTCAACTTCGCAAGTGCTTGTTTGTCCTGCAAAGTGATGGTTTGCCAATGCGGAATAGCTTGTTCTGAGCGACCAGATTTCTGTAAGTTACGGGCCAGGATTTCGCGCAATTCGAGCGATTTCGGCATTAGCGTGAGCGCGAATGCTGCTTGCTCGGCAGCCGCGTTTGAATCGCCAGCCTTCTCAAGCAAAGTGGCTAGATTATGCCTTAGTCCTGCATCGACTGGTTTTTTCACAGATAGGATCTCAAGGACCTGGACAGCCTGGCTGTACTTGCCTGACGCATCAAGGCCGCTGGAGAGCAGTGCCATCCACGTGGGATCCAGTGCAGGTGCACCTAAGGAGTGTTTGTAGGCTTGGATGAAGTAGTCCGCAGCTAACGCAGATTCGTTTGAAAGCTCATATGCTTGACCTGCAGCGATAAATTCTTCTGCCGTCCCCGGCTCCAGGAGTAAGTCGAGAGCATCTTGAGGGCGATCGATTTGAACGTACGCCTTTGCCAGCTCAGCACGCCGCCTTGGCGTGAGCTTCAATTGGAACGCTTGCTTGCGTGCCTCCACTTCAAGTACCGGGTCGCCATCCATTCTGGCGATATCAGCCAATCGATCTGCGACCTGCGCTGAGATCAATGTGGTTCTGTCCCAGGCTTGAGAGACGAATTCTTGCGCGCCAGCGGCATTCCCCGCTGCTGCAAGAATGATCGCCTGTTCTGAAAGGTCGCCTGGATCTTGTTGGTTATTCGCTGGAATCGGGTGGAGTTCTTCATTGACCGATTCAGAAAGAGCCAGGAATAATTCATCCTCGTGTATGGTGTTCAAGCTGATTAAAACTTTCCGGATTAAGTTAGGGTCAAGATCTGAGAGAATCTCAACAGCACTGGGGACATCCATGTTCGAGTGCAGTATTTGTGTTACCAGCCCTATTGCAGTTTGACTTCCTTCCCGGATTAGCGCATCGATTATTTCTTGCCCAAACTCGAGATATGGCCACGCGCAGCAAAGCGCTGAGGCCCAGAAATCTGTGCTTTTTAATATCGCTTCGGTCAGTCCATCCAGCCCTTCATCAGCCGCAATTCTCAACAGCGTGACAGAGAGCAGCGCGATGTCAACAAGGTTCTTGCTCTCAGCATCAGCATTCAAATCCATCAGATTTGCGATGCGGCTCTCCTGTTCGGAGGAGAGAGCGTTTAGCGCGCTAGATAGTGAAGATTGTCCGAGGGCTAGAGAAGCCAGGGTGGCGGGGGACCAACCAGCACGATCGATCTTCTCCAGAGCAAGCGTGAGGAATTCGTCGTTATGAATCTCGCGCCATGCCTCTGGCACATACAGGATTCTTCGGATTGCACTGGAAAGATCTTCTTCGTTCAGGACCTGGTTTAAATACTGCAAGATGTCCGTGTCATTGAGCATAGTACCCATCCAGTCGGTTAGATTGTCCAGCTGATTTGCTGAATGACCCAATAGCCTGCGTACATCAAGCCCAACCCAACTGAAATCAGCAAGACACCGATTCCGCTTGCTGTACGAACAAGGCCGTTGAGCGCGGCGACGAGCTCAGAGGCGCTGGTCACAAGCCCCGTCACCTCTTGGGCAATGCCTTTCTGGCCAAGCCTGGCTGTGTGAGCCGCTAATGCTCGCACTTCTCGGGAATAGCCTCGGCTGACCAATACTAATGCACCGATGAGCACCAGCAAGAAGCCCAGGATGAAGATGGATGCAGCTATAAGGATTTGAACGTCGCTAAAGGTAAGGGGAATCATTTTCGCCTCCAGGTAATGCGTCTGAAGGCGAATGTTGCAAGTAGCGTGCCAAAAAGATCAGGGGGCGAGATCTCGGATGTCAGGCGGCAGATGTGCGAGATCGATGTTTTCCTCGTCGCAAAACAGGATTGCCCGCTCAACCACGTGACGGAGTTCTCGGATGTTTCCGGGCCAGGAGTGAGCTTTCAACGCGTCTAACGCACGCGGCGTGATTCCCTCAACGACACCGCCGACACGGAGATTGATTTGACGGATGAAGTTACCAGTAAGCGCAGGAAGATCGACAATTCGATCACGAAGAGGCGGGAGGTGAAGATCGACCACTTTCAGCCGGTAGTAGAGGTCCTCCCTGAAGGTGCCCTCCTCAATCATCGCTGGGAGGTTTCGATTCGAAGCAGCGATGATCTGAACGTCAACGGCAATTTCTTTAACCCCGCCGACTCGTCTGAATTTTTGCTCATCCAGGACGCGTAGCAGCTTGGCTTGCATTTCCTGCTTAGTCGAGGAGATTTCGTCGAGGAAGAGGATGCCGCCGTCAGCGATCTCGATCAATCCCGGTTTCTTTTTTTGCGCACCGGTGAATGCTCCTGCTTCATGACCAAATAGCTCTGATTCGATCATCGTATCCGGTAGTGCGGCGCAGTTTATCGGGATAAAAGGCGTATCTGCACGCGGTCCGAAACTGTGAATGGATCGAGCAAGGACTTCCTTGCCTGTCCCGGTTTCACCTGTGATCAGGACAGAGACAGCGGCTTGGGCTGCGCGTTCCGCTTCGTGCATGATCTGTTTCATGATCTGGGTATCGCCAATGACCATCTCAGTTTCAAGAATTGAAGTTCGGCGCAGGAGATCAAGCTCCCGGCGCAGACCTACGACCTCCGATGATCGCTCAATAGCTTGAAGCAAGCGGTCGAGATCGAGGGGTTTTTGCAGGAAATCCAGTGCGCCTTTCTTCATCGCATCGACTGCTGTATCGATTTCTCCAAAAGCGGTGATCAAGATCACCGGTGGTCGTGGGTTTTCCATGGCGAGGCGGTCGAGCAAAGATAGTCCGGATCCATCGGGGAGCATGACGTCGAGCAGGATGATATCTCCGACACCCTTGTCGATCGCTTTGTTTGCTTCCTTCAGAGTCCCCGCTTCGATTGCTTCGTAGCCGGCATCACTCAACGCTTCACTGATGAAGTTGCGGGCGGTCTCTTCGTCGTCAACGATCAATACCGTTGCAGTCATTCATCACTCCTTGGAGTTCAGGTCTGCAGATGGAAGGTGAATTGTAAACACAGTACCTGCATCAGGAAAGCTCTCGACCTGAATTGTCCCTTTATGGGCGGTAATTATGCGTCGACTAATCGCCAGCCCCAGGCCTGTCCCGTCCTTTTTCGTTGTGAAAAAGGGGTCAAATATGCGGTGGATCTTATCAGGGGGGATGCCTGGGCCGGTATCCGCGACCTTTAACTCGATCATGCTTTTTTGTGCAGGACCTATTGGAGCGATATTAATGGAGAGTGTGCCGCCTTCCGTCATCGCTTCAAGAGCATTGCTTATAAGGTTTACGATGACTCGTTCAAGTGTCCTCGGATCTGCTGAAGCGAGCGGCGTATCAGGGTCGAATGAAGTATGGCAGCGAGTGCCCGTTTGATTAAAGCGCGGCGCCCATCTCGTGATTACTCTCTGAAGAAGCTCAGCGAGATCCAGGGGGTCCATCTTAAGCTGGAGCGGGCGGGCGAAGAAGAGAACATCGCTCATCAGTTGATCGAGGCGAACACACTCCGCCCGAATGGTGCCCAGCGCCTCGAATTGTGGGTGATTTTCACCGAGGCGCGAGGCGACGAGCTGGACCCCGGTGGATATGTTGTTAATGGGATTTCTCACTTCATGAGCGAAAATCGCTGTG
>DAOUTT010000336.1 GCA_030668545.1 Anaerolineales bacterium
AGCGAGCAGAAGGAAGAAGCCATGAGGATCGTCGCTCTCCGGTTCCTTGAAAGTAAGCATCTTGAGCCCAATATCCTCGCTCGAGATGGAGTAGTACAGATCGAAGTCTTTGTCAGGAGTGATGTCGAATTCCTCATATCCGACCGTGAATCGGTGCGAACCATCCCGGTCGACCGCTACTTCGTGCGACGGGGAATAAACTGCGCGCACGGACTGCGGCGATTCTACATCGACGTTGATGACGACTTCTTCCAACGGCAAGGTTGAGAATTTCTCCGTGTTCAGTGGGTAGCGGTAATAAATCAGACCGTTATCGGCCTCCAGGATCTGGCTGTATTCCAGCTCGATCCTACTTTCTCCACCCGGGGGGATGGGGAAGATCGAGGCTTGCACAGCTTCCCGGTCGATATACTCAAGCAAAGCGGGATCGCGCATTTCGCGTACGATTTGCTCATAGGTTTCTCGGGCTTCTTCTTTAGTTAGAACTTTCCCGTCCACGGGTTCTCCGTCGATCCACAGTGTGAACGCGTTTACCGTCGCACCCTTTGGAAGTGGGAAAACATAGATGCCTTCGATCGTCCAATCGTTATCATTTCGACAGACTTGATCTACATGTGTTACCGCAACCTGGTCTCGGATTTCAACGTCAACATGGTGGTATACGATCGCCAGTTGTGAAATCGGAATCGGCCGCGGGCAAGGTCCAGGGTGGCAGATCGGTGGCTGGGGGATGATGATGCCATCGGCATAGGCTGGCACCGCGGAGACTAGAAGCCCCATCAGCAAAAGAAAATTTGGGAGCAGGAACATCTTTCGACGCATGATAAACCTCCATTTATTTACTTTCGGTTCTACATGCAAGACGTCATCCAACCCCCGTTGGTTCCCTGGTGTTTGTGAAAGTTTGCTGAAAATACCTTCGTTTGGGAGAAGTGCCGCTGTGTCTGCGTGGTACAATACGGAAAGCTCTCCCACAGAATGTCGTGGGAGTTTACTGTGTGTAAAGAATGAGAGATAAATTAGCCGGAATTGAAGCAAGATTCGAGGAAATTCAACAAAAACTCACCCAGGTTGGTGAAGACTATCAGCGCGCGGCTGAGCTTGGCAGGGAAAGAGCAGAACTGGAACCCTTCGTTAAAACCTACCAAGAGTTCAAGTCCGTAACAGAACAGCTTGATCAAACCCGGGAGCTTCAAGACTCCGATGACCCCGACATGCGTGCTCTTGCGGTTGAAGAATTGGAGAGGTTGGAGCCGAAGTTAGAGGAACTCGAGGGGAAACTGAAGACTATGCTTCTGCCGAGCGATCCCCGCGATCGGCGCAATGTCATCGTTGAAATCCGCGCCGGAACGGGCGGGAATGAGGCCACACTCTTCGCTGCTGATCTTTTCCGGATGTACAGCCACTATGCCGAAGCCATGAAATGGGGTGTCGAAATCCTCTCGCAGAACGAGACGGGTGTTGGTGGCTTCAAAGAGATCGCTTTTCTCGTTAAAGGCAAAGGGGCTTATTCTCGTTTGAAATACGAATCGGGAGTTCATCGGGTGCAGCGAGTGCCTGTCACCGAGTCTCAAGGTCGCATTCACACTTCAACGGCGACTGTCGCCGTTCTAGCAGAGGTGGATGAAGTCGAGATTCGTATCCCGGACAAGGATGTAAAGATGGACGTCTATCGCTCCGCCGGTGCCGGGGGTCAGAGCGTCCAGAAGAACTCAACGGCGGTCAGGTTGACGCATCTCCCAACTGGCATGGTAGTCCAGTGCCAGGATGAGCGTTCTCAGCTTCAGAATAGGATGCGGGCGATGAGCATCATGCGCGCCCGGTTGTATGATATCGCTGTACTTGAACAGCACGCGGAGGAAGACGCAAACCGCAAGGCGCAGGTAGGCTCAGGAGGGCGCTCCGAGAAGATCCGCACCTATAATTTCCCCCAATCGCGCGTAACCGACCATCGCATTGGCATCACCTCACATAATTTACCAGCTGTCCTTGATGGAGATCTCGATGCTTTCATAGACGAACTCGCCACCCGTGAGGAGGCTGAGCGTTTGCAGGCTGTGAGCAACTGAGGTTGAGTCATCCCGTAACGGTAAGCGAAGCACTGAAGCACGGTCGTCAGGCTCTACTTTCAATTTCTGAAACCCCTTTCCTCGATGCACAGCTGCTCCTGGCGTACACGCTCAAACGCAAAAAGGAGTGGGTTCTCGCTCACTCCGAACATCCTCTTTCAACCAGCGAATTAACGACTTTCGAAGAGTATCTTAACCGGCTGGTCACTGGCGAAGCACTGCCCTATCTGCTCGGATCGTGGGAGTTTTATGGACGTTCGTTTCATGTGACAGCGGATGTTCTCATCCCGCGGCCGGAGACAGAATTGTTGATTGAAAATGCGCTTGGTTTCCTTCGTTCTAACCCAACGGTGAGGCTCTGCGCCGATATTGGGACCGGCTCAGGTTGCATTGCCATCTCGCTCGCCCTGGAGATTCCCGACCTACATGTTATTGCCGCCGATGTCTCACCCTCTGCGATTGAAGTAGCGCAAGAAAATTCCAAACAACATGGGGTCGAAGATCGGGTCACGCTGATTGTCTCCGATCTTTTGCGCCCGTTCGATTTTTGCTTCGGCTTGATATGCGCGAATTTACCCTATATCCCATCGCAGCGGCTGCAGGGGTTGGCTGTCGCGGAACGTGAACCTAATCTCGCTTTAGATGGCGGGATGGATGGACTGGCAGTGATCCGGCG
>DAOUTT010000028.1 GCA_030668545.1 Anaerolineales bacterium
CGAAAAGAGGCAGCATAGACTGCGCACGGGCGCGCGCTTCTTCCCGCGGCACCCCGGCGAGCTCAAGGGGGATGATCACGTTGTCAAGGATGTTCCGCCAGGGGAGCAGAAGATCGCGCTGAGGCATGTAGCTTACGCGGCCGATTCGCTTGCGACAGATTTTCCCTTCGAGGTAAATATCCCCCTCGTCGGGTTCTAACAACCCTACGATCAGGTTAAAAAGTGTACTCTTCCCGCACCCCGAAGGGCCGATCAGGGTGAGGAACTCGCCCTCCTCGATGCGCAGCGTAATATCATCGAGAGACCTAACTGATTGACCATCCGCACGGAAGGTCTTGCTAACCCCCTGGACTTCGACGCTTAACTTTCGCACCGGATCACTGGCTCCCTGGAAGGTATTCGTTGGTGAAGGCGTCTTCGGCATGAATGAATTCAGTGAGGATCCCATTCTCAACCATCCACGCAGAATATGCTTGCCAGACCTGGATGTCTTGCTCTCCCCAACGAGTGGCGTCAGCTTGATAGCGAGGGGATAGCCAGGATTGGCTTCTGTGAACGAGGTCTTCGTTCAACTCCGGGACGGCATCAAGCAGGATGTCTGCGGCCTGGTCGGGGTTGTCAATCGAAAAGCGATAACCGCGCTCAATCGCCTCGAGGAAGGCCCGCACCACTTGCGGGTGCTCCCGGATCGTTGTTTCACTGGCGATGAAGACCGGCGTGTAGTAATCCGGGATGCAATCGAACCAATCCTCCATCATCACGATCTGCAGATCAATGCCTTCATACTCGGCTTGAATGCCCTGCCAGCCGTAGAAAATCCAGGCCAGATCGGTCACGGCCTCGTCGAGCAGCGCTAGAGGATCCGAAAAACCTGTGTCGACGATCTCTAGCGCTTCAAATTCACCCCCGTCACAGTTCATGAGCACCTGTAGGGTAGGTGGTTCAAATGGGCTGCCGAACGAGCCATAGCGCAGCCCTTCCCAATCGCGGGGAGAATGGGCACCGAGCTCGGCACGTGAAGCGAAGCCGGAGGAGTTATGCTGGATAATCGCTGCGATCGATACGATCGGCACATCATCGGCGCGGGCAAGCGTAACCTGCTCCTGGAAGCTGACGCCGAAGTCGGCGGCCTCTGCAGCGACGGCATGTTCAGCATAGACTTCACCGGGCTCAATGATTGTGACGCTCAACCCTGCGTCCTCGAAGTAGCCGTTAGCCTGGGCAACGTAAATTCCCGTGTGGTTTGTGTTCGGAACCCAATCCAGCATTAACGTCACATCCTGCAGGGTGGGGGTCTCACTCTGCCCTGCACAACCTGCCAGGACGAGGGCGAGAACGATTATTGGAGATGTCAAATTCCAGATTCTCATAGTTAATATCCTGCTAAAGATAAACAAACCGGACCATATTTCTGCGCGGTCAATAAATGCCGGCGCCCTCCCAATGTTCTTCACGCTGGGTGGTGTGGTACCACGGAAGCACGGCGCGCTCCAGGGCATAGACCAGCGTATAGAGACCAATGCTGATGACTGAGGTTACGACGATGGCTGCAAATACCTGATCTGTAGCCAATGCATTCTTCGATCGCAGCATGTAAAGACCGAGTCCAGCCGAACCACCCACCCATTCCGCGATCGTCGCCCCAACGACGCTGTAGGTGACGGCAATACGCAGGCCGGAGAAGAATAAGGGCAGCGCGGCGGGAAGCCGGACCATGCGCCAGATTTGATTGCGACTAGCTCCCATAGAACGCAGAAGGGCGACCAGGTCCGGATCTGCTGAGGCGAGCCCATCAGCCGTATTGACTGCCAACGGAAAGAAGCAGATCAGGATCACGACGAGGACCTTCGGCAGAAGCCCAAATCCAAACCAGATAATGAGCAAAGGCGCGATCGCCAGAATCTGCACGGTCTGTGAAGCGACAAGGATTGGATAGAGCGATCTGCGCAGCAAGTTAGAGATGTCCATCACGCCGGCGATTACCACGCCGAACACGATAGCGATACCCAAACCTATGCCTGTCTCCACCATCGTCGTCCCGATCGCGGGAAGAAGCATGTCCCAGGTTTCGAATGTGGCTTGTGCGACCTGGATTGGCGAGGGGAGAATGAAGGCGGAGAGACCACTGCGAACGGCGACGGTCTGCCACACGAGCAAAACGAAGCAAACGAGCAGGACCGGCGGAAGAGCCTCATGCCAGAAGCGTGTCGCTCGAGGCTGGATAACCTTATCTCTACGGCTCATATGCGGTGATCTCCATAGTTGATGCTGAGGTCATGGTCAACGGTTGCGGTATTTGGCGACCTTCTCTTCGATGGAAGTCCCGGTGGTGCTATCGCCAATTTTTATCAGTGTTACCAATTTTTCTGCACCAGCTTCGAAGCAGGCCAGGTGAGCCTGTTTTGCAACCTCTAGCAGGGTGTCTAGCTGTCCCTCCATTACAGTCTCCATTGGACCGACCTCATATTTTACGCCGCTCTCAGCGATGACACCGATGGCGCGGCCAACAATTTGGTAAACATCCTCATGCAGAGGCAGCACCTGAACGGAAACATTCACTGTGCGTTCGGGATCGATAGTCATGTTCTGTAGTCCTCCAATACCTCCGGTTCCGACCGAACCAAAGGGATATAAGGGTGGTCAACGAAGGATCTAGAGTGGCTATGCCGTTTGTGTATGCACCGCAAGCAAGATCCCCGTTTCCAAGCCCACGCGGCATACTTCCTGTTCCATCATGTTGCTGACACCCCGGGCCCGTCCGAAGAAAAGCGTCTCCCCTTGCAGCGGATAGGCCAATCCCATGGTGGTAATACCCATTGCGTCCCCTTTTACAGGGATCAGGCTCAGCGTATCGCCTTGAGCGCCCTTGAACTCCTCTCCGGGAGGGCGGATCAGCCAGGCGGTTTGGCGCCCGAGCCAGAGTTCTGCACGTATTGGGTTTAAAGCCTCTAGTGTTAGAAGATGAATGTTCGCCAGGACCATATCCAGCCGGTCACCGATAATGCCGACGACAGCGATTTCGGTTGCGCCTTGCTCGACAGCACGCAACAGCGCCAATTCGAGGTCGGTCTCGTCCTTCTCGGCTTTAAAGTGTTCGAGTTGCGTACCTTGTGCCCGAAGGGTCTCGCGCTGGTCGGCTTCAATTGAGTCGAGGTCTCCCACTAAGAGGTCGATTTCTAGTCCAAGTGTAGACGCGTGGCGGCTGCCGCCATCTGCGGCTATTACCTGCTCGGGGGTCCAGGCTTCGATGCGCTCCTTAAGCATGGAACTATCTAGGATGTCTCCGTTTGTGAGGATGAGTGTGCGATGCAGCATAGAAATAGCCACTCCTTGGGTAGGGAGTGGCTGTTGTTGGTGATGCAACGTGTGCTGCCATCCCTACGCCGGCATGATCCGGATCAGGTTCTGCGGGTCGAGGGTCGTAGCCCTCCTCTCAGTCCGGTTGGACTCCCCGTGCGTCTACAATCAAGATGCTATAAGCAGTATAACATTATTTGAGAGGATTTCACTGTGATCTGGGGTGATGTCAAGAATGATTCTTCACCGACAATTTACCCTACATACAGAGACGCAGCATGTAAAGACGTAGCATGCTACGTCTCTACGCTTCCGGTTGCAGGCGCAGCATGCGGCCTGCGGGTGAGGGTACATTTTCTAATAAATTACCCCCTTCTATTTTCTGAAGAGGGTAGGGGGTCGTGCGAAGAACGCTCTGGATTTCATCCAAGTTTTCCAAACATCAAGCGTTCAGTAGTCGAGCGACTGCCTGGATGAGTTGATCCATGGAGAAAGGTTTAAGAATGTACTCCTCTGCACCAGCATCCAGGCCTGCCTGAATCTCAGCTTCCTGTCCTTTCGCAGAGAGGAAAGCGACGGGGATATGGCGCAATTTTTCACTGCGTTTGATCCTTCGGCACAACTCGTACCCGTCCATACGCGGCATGCGTACGTCAAGCAGCACCAGATCAGGCTGTTCTGCCATAGTAAGCTCATAGGCGCTCACGCCGTCGACCGCGGTCAGGACGTCATGGCCGTTAAAGTTGAGTGCAAACTCGATGAGCTCGCGTATATCGCGTTCATCTTCCGCGATAAGAATCTTTGCCATTTCTATCCCCCACCATCTACCGCTTCATCTTCTGCGGTTATGACTGGAAGCGAAACTGTGAAGGTGGATCCCTTTCCCGGGATTCCGTCTGAAGTGACCCAGATCCGCCCGTCGTGCATCTCGACTAGGTTAAGCACGATCGACAGGCCCAGGCCGGTGCCCGAGACACCCAGGAGGAGCGATTGCTCACCACGGAAAAAACGTTCGAAGATGCGTTCTTGTTCCGGCAGGGAGATACCCATACCATTGTCGATCACATCGATCTCAATCTGATCCCCCATCTGTCTGGCGCGCATGCAGATCATGCCTCCTGATGGTGTGAAGTTGAAGCTGTTCTCGACCAGATTTGCCAGGATCTGCCGCACACGTTCGAGGTCGCCCCTGAGTTTGGGGAGACTCTGTGGAGCTTCGATCTGGAAGGTGATCTGCTTTTCTTCCTCTTGACTCCTGTGCTCGATGTGTTCGCGCATCTCATCCAGGAGCTGGTGAACATCCAGCGCCTGGAAGGAGAGCGTGACTTTTCCTGATTCGAGGTGGGAGATGTCCAGGAGATCGCCAACGAGAATTTCCAGGCGGAACGTATTGCTGCGTATGATTTCAAGGAAGCGGCGCTGTTCGTCTGCCAACTCGCCGGATGCATCCATCAAGAGCAGATCGACGAAGCCCTTGATCGACGTCATCGGCGTACGCAGCTCGTGACTGACTGTGGCGACGAACTCAGATTTTAGACGGTCTACTTCGACCTCACGGGAAATATCGCGGAAAATCGAGACCGTTCCCAGGAATTCGTCGCCCAGGACGAAGGGAGCCGGGTGGATCGAGATCACACGACCGTCTTCAAGCTCAAGCTGCTCAGTAAGAAATGCCACCTGGCCGATCGAGGCTGGGTTCTGACTCCAAGCGCGAATCACGTCAGCCCAGCGCGTCCCGCCGGAGCCGTAGACACCGATAAAATCGAAGACGGGGTGCCCAACGACGTCCTCGCTGGCGAGCCCGAGAATTCGTTCGGCGGAGGGGTTGAAAAGGATGATTTCATGGTTGGAATCGGTCACAATAACGCCGTCGGCGATGGAGTTGAGGATTCCCCGCGACTGGCTGGCTTCGATCTGCTGGGAGCGCAGCATCGAACCCAAGCGCTCGGCTTGATCACTTATCACATGATACAGCTCGGCGTTTTTAATCGCACCGCCGACCTGACCGGCAACAGAGCGCACCAACCTTTGTTGTTCTGGGGCGAAAGCCCCTGTCTCAGCGTGAGTGAAGAGCATCGCCCCGATCGCCTCATCCCCGACGATGATTGGCACAGCAATAGCGCTGCGCTGTTCTTGAGAGTCGTTTTCGAGAGCTTTCCATCTTGCGTCCTGGGAAAGATCATCGATTAACACAGATTGGTTGTGGGACATGACCCAGCCGGGTAGACCCTCCGGTGGCTCCAGATCCGTTTGCAGGGTTCCGGGGCCTCTCTCACCAAAAGAAGCGCGCAACTGTAGAGAGTCGCCCTCCTGTGAAAGCAGCAGAACGCATGCTTGGGCGGCGCCGATAAGTTCGCTGGTGAGAGCGAGCGCTCTCTCGAGTACACGATCGACGTCGAGGCTGGAGGATAATTCCGCCGAGATCCTTAGAAGAGCCTCTGCCCATAGGAGCGCGCCGGTAGGGGTTTCTTCCGTGGGTTGAGCCCCTGAATCAAGAACCAACCCCGCGACGAGAGGATCTGTCCTCTCGGTCTCGTCAGCGTCATGACCTCGGGCTAACTTCTGCGATGCTTCGATCAGCGGTGAGCAAAGCCGCGAGAGCGAGGCCAGGACTTCGGCATCTCCCTCGGAGAACGTTGACTCTGCGTCCGTATTCCCTGCCAGGATTGCACCGATCCGATGTTCATCGCCCCCCAAGGGAGTGATCAGAATCGTGTGGATTTCCGCTTTCTCCACAAAGGGTCGAAGCTCCATCTGGTCGATGAGCTGTTCCTCCACTGTGGCGTTTGAAATCCAATATTTCTGGGTTTGCCAGATTGTCGAAAGCGGGTTCTCGGGCGAAGATGGAATGATAAGATCAGCCGTAAGGAAGGATGCGGAACCACCGAAGAATGGTGGTTGACCGATGAGCAATTGTGAGTCTTCGTTGTATAACAATAAACTCAGGACATCCGCGCCGACCCTGGTTGCGAGTGTTTTGGAGAGCTGCTCTAACAACGTTTCTGGTTCGTGAACCCAAGCTGCGGCTCCCTGGATGTCGGTTATCCCGACAAATTCATCGACAAACTGCTGCTGCTGACTGTGGAGTTTGAGGTTCGTGATCGATAGCGCAATAGCTGCGCTGGCGGCTTCGAGAAGTGCTAGATGGCGGCTGTTGTACGTGAGTGCTTCTTGGTGCGCCAGTTCCAGTGTGCCCACGATTTCGTCCCGGTCGGTTAAGGCGGTGCCCAGGTATGACTTGAATGGAAATTTCCCACGCTGGACCTTGGGTCGAACATCGCCCCTCTCGGCGACGTCGGGGAGCAACAAGGATTCACGGTGCTCGACCAGCCAACCGGTGTAGCCCTCCCCCAGGCGGTAGACATCATCCCCCATGCCGGTGACAAAGTCGGATGCGCGCGGCGAACAGAGCCGATGCGGGATGAAGTGACCGGTTGTCCGATCGAACAGGTTGAGCTCAACGATGTCGAACGGGAGCAGATGAGAGATTCCTTTAAGGGCACCTTCGACGAGAGTTGATATATCTTCGGGGTGGCTCAGCGCGGCATGCAGAGATTGGAGTGTAGATAGAACATCACCGTCGGGAGAAGCCTGGGGTTCTGTGCCAATTGCTGGCGATGTGGGAACAATCTCCCCATCTGAGGATTTCGCCCCGGCTATCCTGGACGAACGCAGACTCCAGCCGACGCCGATTCCGATGAGAAGCAACGCAAATGCGATGAAGATGAGAACGAGGAGATTTTCTACGAGCATGCTTTAGGACGTCGTCGCGTCCATGCGCTGTGCCTCCATGGCCGCCTCTGTTATCTCGCGCAGGTCGTTGAATTTCTTCGCGGTTGAATCCAACCGTCCAATGCTCATGGTCATTAATGGAATTTGAATTCCATCACCACTGCCTTGGGGTACGACTAAGTGACCCCGATCCAGATCTTCTTTTGAGTAGTGTTCTTTAACCCGTTCGTTGAAATTTTGTTTGAGCTGCTCACTGAGTGTATCTGCGGCAGAAGGGACGGTGATGATGATGAAGTCACCCCCGCCGGCGTGACCGAGGAAATCCTTCTCGTCCCCGTACTCCGCCAGGATTTCACAGAACATCGCTGCCGTCATCCGCAGGCTCTCATCGCCGGTGACGAAGCTGTAGACTTCCTTAAAGCCTTCGAATTGTTCAAGGCGACAATAGAGCAATGCCCACTCTTTTTTATTGACGAGCTCGCGCAACTTCTCCTGGATGATGGAGCCAGTAGGGAGACCTGTGCGCGGATCGATGAGGCTCTCACGCTCTGCGCGGGCAATGGCATTCTGAACCCGCAGCTTGAGTTCTTCAATGTCGAAGGGTTTGGTGATGTAATCGTCGGCGCCAAGCTCTAACCCGGCGATACGATCGCTGCGTGAATCCTTCTGGGTTAAAAAAATAATTGGGATGTGATGCGTCCGTGGAGATGCACGCAATTCTTGGCAGACTGAATAGCCATCCATATCGGGCAGCAGGATGTCCAGGACGATGAGATCGGGCATGTTTGAGTGTGTGGAGGTGAGCGCGTCTGATCCGTTTGCAGCGAGATCTACATCATAACCCTGTCCGGTGAAGTAGATGCGGAGCATGTTTCCAATGTCAGAGTCATCTTCAACGACAAGGATGCGACCCTTCTTCATCTCTCTCCCTCCTTTATATAGATGGCCTCCGCTCTTCACAAAGAGCGGATCCGGCGGCAACTGCTTCCCTTGTCAAATAGTACATGACAATCACAAATAACTGACAGCGGTTCGGGTGGTCGGAAACAAGAAAGACTGGCTGCGTCCGTTCTACTCTTTCGACTCCTCGAGAATGCTATAAAGGAGTTCCAGAAGAACGGATTTCACCTGATCTCGATCGTTTGCCACGCACGGGAGCATCTTTATTTTTGAATCGAGGCCGAGGGCGATACGCAGATCATCCACTTCCCATGCATCATCGAGATCTTGCTTGTTCGCGGCGACGACATAAGGAGTCGGGGCGTACGCTCGGAAGGTTTGGAGGATACCACGTGCCTCACGGAAGGTCTCGGGTCGGGCGCTGTCCACCATGACGACGAACCCGAGCATTCCTTCAGCCAGGATCTCCCACATGAAATCAAATCTCTTCTGCCCGGGCGTGCCAAACAGGTAGAGCACCAGGTCGTCGTCCACGGTAATCCGGCCAAAATCCATCGCAACCGTGGTTGTTTCTTTAATACGTTCAGCCTCGGTGCTGATCTTGCGCTCTGTCGAGACGACATCTATCTCGCTGACAGATTGAATGAACGCTGTCTTACCGGAGTTGAATGGACCTGTGACGACCATCTTTACTGTTTGCATACGCCACTTTCCCTATAGGGACCTGATTCTATGAATCAACTTATTCACGAGTGAAGCCTGCTGCTTCTTATCAACAGGCGGCAATTTTTTCGCTTTTGGAGGCAAGGGCATGCCTTCTGGGCGGATGATTTCAACCAGACCGGCTTGCACCAACCCATAGACAATGCGCCTTATCTCCAGGTCATTCATCTTGTTGGCTTTAGCGATCCGTTTGAGCGTGTTCTTGGGGTTGATATAAGATACGACCTTCCATTCCTCAACCGTGAGTTGAACATCACGAATGTCGGCGCCCGGCCGGTCGACGAAGGTTAGGGCCATATCAAGGCTTGGGATCTCATCTTTTAGCAGTTCCCATTCCTGCGTTTGGCGTGAGCCTTCCATGATGATATTTTCGAGGTCCATGCGGACCGTGATCGCATCAACGGGTGGCAGGACATCATTATCGAAACGGAAGAGACCATCTATCCAGGTGAAGAGTTGGTAAACAATGTCAAGGACGTACTGTTGAATACTGTCCAGGATGACTTGCTGGGAGAGATAGCCAGCGTTTATCAGGAGCAGGCCAAGCCCCTGGTCGCTCTTTTCTGTTGCATTTTCCTTGATGACGTCTGCTTGTTTGGATGTGATCTTGCCGGCGCGGGTGAGTATGCCGGTTAGGCTTCCGTCCTCATTCCCCATTTGTGCGTAGATTAGTTTTCCAGCGCGGAAGGAAATCCAAGAAATGGCATCTGGACCCTCAACCGTGAGCGTGCCGGTCTTCTGGGCAATATTGATCAGATTCAGAAGCTGAGTGACGTTGAAGTCGCGTAGGTTGCCCTTGAGTGCCATTCTGTTTTTTTTCTTCTAATCTTCCAGATTCACAGAGTAGATAGATCCCAAATTGCCGATTCTCAACCAGATCAAGGAGTTGATCTGCTCGAGTTAAGCTCATACTATGGGTCGCGGGATTATACCGTTTGGGATGGGGCGTTGCAAACCAACCCTTGCTCCTACTATATGGGTCTATGCTGGTGGTTTGCTTTGCAATCCCATGCCGTTCTCAGAGTGATGCAAGATGCAAGCCATCAGAGTGGGTCCTCTCTTACCAATGTCTGTCTTTCTGTGCGCTTTGGAGTCAGCGTATTAAACCTCCCGTAGGATTGAAAAACCTGCGGGAGGTTAGATGGTGGGATGACACACGGATCGGCGCCATTGGGTTCCCCCCGAAAATAGTGTTAACCCTCCCAACCGCCCCCGATCTGCCGCACTTGCAGCAGCGTCATAAAAGCCTGGGGGTCGTGCTGCAGCACAAGTTCTTTTATTACTCGCACATTACGTCGGGGTGAGTAGCAGTAGATGAGACTCACGGTGCCATCGCGGCCTGACCCGGCGACCTCTGTTGCGCCCATGCCGGCTTGATGTAAGGCTTCCATGATGGCTGCACCGTGACTCGAGCTTGTTATCCGCAGCAGGCTGTGCCCGGGGGCGATACGATCATCAATGATTATTCCTAGAACGTTTCCGGTGGCGAAACCCGCGGCGTATGCTGCCAGGTTCAATGGGTTATCAAGGTTCTTAAAGACACCGGTGATCACAGTGATAAAAAGCAGACTCTGCACGAAGCCAAGCGCCCAGGCGGCACGTTTTCGTCCGCGCACAACCGTAAGCACGCGCAGCGTTGAAAGCGATAGGTTGCCAATGCGGATGACCAGGATAAGAATTGGGACGAGCGCGGCGGGGAGAAGGCTCCAATCCAGGCTCATCGGGTTATGGTGTCAGGGGAGAAGATCATCAAAGGTTTGTTGTTTAACCATAGAAAGATTACTTTCAAGGGTATTTCTGCAACTGTCTACTGATCAGGATCGCCAAAAGCCTCGGTGAAGCGGACGGATATCCTCTACGGTGATGAATGCATCGGGATCGATCTTGTTAACCTCTTTCCGGACCGCATCGATATCCCGGCGCAGGATGCTGCAGCTGATCAGACTGACTGTCCCATCCTTGCCACGCGCAGGGAGCTCGGTCGCGGCGTAGCCCTGCTCGCGAATGGTTTCGGCGATTGCGCTGCCCCAACGGGAGCTGATAATCTGCAGGTTGCTATGCCCGATGGCGAGATGCTCCTCGATCGTCATTCCGACGACATTTCCAGTGGCAAAACCTCCGGCGTAAGCGATGATGTTCCACAAGTTATCCAAATTACTCAGGACGCTTGTGATGGCAATAACCCATATAAGCGACTGGAAGAAACCCAGGATCCATGCTAAAGGTTTCCGCCCGCGGATAACGAAGAGCACGCGCAGTGTATCGAGCGACATATCCGAGACTCGCATGGCGAAGATGATGAACGGTAGAGCTGCTGCAGGGATGTTTAATAACGATATCATCGCAGGTTCCTATTCCTCTATTGGCAAGGGCAATGCCGGTTTGTGGAGATCATGGTGATTCTTTAACCATGCGGGTCACACCAGGTTGAGCGGCGAGCGTTCGTATCTTCTCCGCTGGGGAAGGTCAAAGTGATTGGGAATAGCAGCCGTTGAACGCTCGAATCATACATGATGTCGAGCTTCCCCATGAGCATTTGCCCAATGGAGGAATCTTACCATGCAAGCTGAGCGCCTGATACCGCCGCTAACAACATCCGGAGCGAGGTCGATGGTCTTGCATCGGCTCGAGGGGGGACCATGGCCGCTCCTGGTGTGGTCAGCCGCTGTCCACACCGTCGAAGAGGTCACGCTCTCGCAGCCTGTCCTCCGCTGCTGGGTAGGCGCGTGTAAAAGTCTCCGGTCCGCTGAAAAGCCTCATGAGCAAACCAAAGAGCCCGCCGGAACTCGGCCCTTGTTGGCTCTGGTGGCAGGCAGAGGCTTTTTCTTTTATTTCCGCGACCCGGCGGAAGTCGATTCTGGCATGAATGGGGAAATCGTCGCGGCTGATCTCCAGCAAGTCAATATCTTCATTCCGTCCGAATTTCCTGGGATTCTTGCCGAAGAGGGGCAGCAGCCGCACCATGATGCGCAGGAAACGGCGTGGGAAGGTGTGATAGTAGAGTTTCTGAGGGCAAGACTTTAGAGGAGCAGATGTGCCCTCCAATTCCCCTCTTACGCTGTTGAAAGCTTCAACGGCTGCTTTGTGTACGGCGATGTGATCGGGGTGATGGTAGCCTCCGACAGGATCATGGGTGATCACAACCTGTGGCCGTATCTGGCGCATTAGATCGGCAACCTTCTCGGCGACTTCCGCCACCGGGGCTGCAGCTAGCGCCTCGGGGTGGTTATTGTCGCTCGAACCAGGCATGCCCGAATCGCGGTAGCCCAGGATATGCACCTCGGTCAGTCCAAGCTGCGCCGCCGCACAGCGCAGCTCGTCCAAGCGCATATGAGCGGTCTCTTCAGCGTTTAGCTGCATCTCAGGCGGGATTGCGCCGACATCACCGCGCGTGGCGCAGATGAGATGCACTTCGACGCCTTCTTGGGCGTAAAGCGCCAAGGTTCCGCCAGGGCCAAAACTCTCATCATCTGGGTGCGCTAGAACTGCTAGAAGACGTCTCAAGATTGCCCTCCTAAACCATTTTTCCTTTACTCAACGATGGGTTCCCATCTTACTACACCTCGAGGCTCAATCACCCATGACCTGTACGACAAGGCGGCGTTGGCGAGGGCGCACGTCGAAATCCACGAAGAGGATCTGCTGCCA
>DAOUTT010000310.1 GCA_030668545.1 Anaerolineales bacterium
ACGCTATCCGTTGGAAGCGGACTTGGGGCTGGTAGAAGCGGAAAAAGCTGGCGAACGCGATACCCGTTATCCACGTGTGACTGTTGAAGAAGTCAAAGCCCTTTCACCAGAGGTGGTTCTCCTTCCGAGTGAACCCTATTCTTTCGGAGAGGAAGAACGAGAACAAGTGGTTAAGTACCTCGAAGGCACTCCTGCTGTGCAGGAAGGCAAGGTATTCTTGTTGGAGGGGCGCTTGTTGACATGGCATGGTACGCGCCTGGCGCATGCGCTCACCGAAGTACCGACTTACTTGAACTTCGATTAATCCAGCTCTTCACCCATAACGTTACCTGCTGCTTGAGTGGTGAATATCAATGCCGATCTTGAGAACGATGACCGGAAACCGAGTGTTTATTGCTGTAGTTTTCTTGATGGCTGCGCTTACTGCTTGCAGTGGAGATACCGGATTTTGTGGGCAGGTGCGCGAGATTCCAAAGCGTGAATGCTCTGCTCTCCTTTCTTTCTACGAAAACACTGGCGGGTTAGAATGGAAAGACCAGCGTGGTTGGCTTGCGAGTCACACTCCATGTTCATGGTTTGGTGTGGGATGTACTGACGGCCATGTGACCAGTATCACCATCAACTATAACGAGTTGACTGGTAATCTGCCTCCTGAATTGGGTAATCTGTCGAAATTGAAAACACTAAGTCTGTACTTCAATCATTTTGAAGGGGTCATCCCACCCGAGATAGGTGAGCTTTCAGATCTCGAGACACTAATCATTCACAACAATGATTTGAGAGGCAGCCTTCCCCCCGAATTGGGGAATCTTGCGAGGTTGCTAAAACTTGATTTAGATAGCAATCAACTTACTGGACCCATCCCCCCTGGATTTGGAAATCTTTCCGAATTGCGGGAATTGATGCTGCGCGGCAACCGGCTCAGTGGGACGATCCCTCCGGACCTGGCAAAACTAACTAAACTGGAAGGGCTTTTTCTCAGCAACAATGACCTGAGCGGTGTTATCCCACCGGAATTTGTCGAATTATCCAATCTGCGTATGTTCAGTTTCTACGGCAATGATTTAAGCGGTCCTATACCGCCTTCTCTTCAAGACATCCCTTCTTCGGGCTATGACACGCTCGGATGGGGTGATGATTGACGTGGTGCACATTTCAAGACATCTGTAGAATGTGCTGTAATCGGCAGCAGATAGAAAGGAAATAGACATGGATATGAATAAGCTTCTTTATCTCTCAAGAGCAGATGTTGAGAGCGTTGATTTAGATGTGAGTACAATAATCGATCTTCTTGAGAGGGCGTTCCATGAGAAGGGCGAGGGCAAAGTCGAAATGCCTCCGAAGCCGGGGATACATACCCAACCGGACGCCTTCATCCATGCCATGCCGGCCTACATTCCCTCGCTCAAGTCGGCGGGGATCAAATGGGTAAGCGGATATCCGCAGAATCAAGAACGTGGATTACCCTACATTACCGGCCTTTTGGTTTTAAACGATGTTGAGACAGGCATCCCCTATGCCGTAATGGATTGCGTGTGGATTACGGGATATCGCACCGGAGCAGCCACTGCCCTTGCGGCGAAATACCTGGCGCGACCGGAAAGCGAAGTTGCTGGAATTCTGGCCTGCGGTGTTCAAGGGCGCACCAACCTCGAAGCCCTGGCTGCGATCTTCGATATTAAGCTTGTCTATGCTTATGACATCAACAAGGACGTTCAAAATCGTTACGTGCAGGAGATGTCTGCTAAGCTTGGGATCGAAATCGCGGGCGTGAGTGCCCCCGAAGAGGCCGTTGTGGATGCAGATCTCGTCGTCACATCTGGACCGATTCTCAAGCATCCAAGCCCCACGATTATGAAGGGTTGGATGAAACCGGGTAGTTTTGGTAGTGCCGTGGATTTCGATAGTTATTGGCATCCGCAAGCGATGGCCGAGATGGACAAGATAAGCACAGATGATCATTCGCAGTTCGAGTATTACGCATCTGAGGGGTACTTCAACCAGACTCCCGCACCCTATGCCGACCTCGGCGAAATCGTCGTCGGGAAAAAAGCGGGGCGTGAGAACAAGCTTGAGCGAATCCTGGCGATCAACCTTGGGCTTGCGATCGATGATATGGCCGTCGCGCCGGAGATCTACCGCAGAGCGATCGACCGGGGGATCGGTACCCAGCTCGATCTCTGATAGTAAACAAAAGAGCCTTAACCTGAGGCTGTGATCAGAATGTAAGCTAGGCAAAAGGAGAGATGGATGATGCGTACATGTAGTCGATTTATTGCCGGAATCTTCGCATTTCTTTTCATAGTCAGCGCTTCGATTATGTTGCTTCTGTACAATCTAGATGCGACGTTGTTGAATTCAGAGGCGTATAAGATAACGCTCATCGAAGAAGATATTTATGCGCGCCTGCCGGGGTTTGTTGTACAGCAGATACAGCATGGAATAATGGATGACCCCAGTTTAGACTCCTCTGACCAAAGTGACGGTGATTCAGGACCACCTGCTTACTTACGCATTCTATCGGATGATGATTGGGAGTATTTGATTGCCACTTTAGTGGAGCCTGAATGGTTGCAAACGACCGTTGAGAGCGCCCTGGATCAGGTATTCGACAATCTGAATTCCGATGCTCCTCCAGAACCAATCTCCATCTCCCTTGTAGAATTGAAAACGAAGTTCGAAGGCCCCGTCGGTTATCAAGCAGTGCTCACCTTATTAGAAAAGCAGCCTCCCTGTTCGGCCGAACAACTCCTGCAACTTGGAGCGGCTCAGCTTTTTGGGGGCGAGGTGGACGAGTTTCTATTCTGCAAGCCCCCCGAAATTCTCATGGATGTCGTCGATCCTCTGATGCGGGTAGCAATTCAATCCGCCGCATCCGCTATCCCGGATGAGATGGAATTCGAGCATCCTTTCTCCGATGTATCAGGGTCAACGGACATCAAGGAATTTGGCGATGACCCGATACAGTCCTTCTTTATCGCCCGAAGTTTCCTGCGGTATGGATTTCTGATTCCGCTTGCGTTTTTGTTTCTAATGACCGTCTTTGCGGTTCGTTCTGTTCGCGACTGGCTGTTGTGGTGGGGTGTGCCACTGTTGTTGACGGGGCTTATCGGCCTGAGCTTCAGCGCGCTTTC
>DAOUTT010000149.1 GCA_030668545.1 Anaerolineales bacterium
AGTCCACCTGCTTTCCCCTCACTGGTGTAAATCCATTAAATAGCTTTTGGTCCTCTGGGTTTAACTTTGCGATCAAATCCTTATCAAGACAAGAGTAGATGCGTTGAGCAAACAGCTCCATCCAGATGAATTGGCGGGTGATCAAGACCAGGTTGCGGTTGGTCGTGACCGTGGCGCTCATCTCTTCATCGCTGTTGGCAATCAAGGCCTCCTGCTCATCTACGACCACAACAATGTTGTCGGTCAGTTCCTGCAACTCACTCTCGTGCGGCGGGTGGTACGCCACCTTTCCGCATCCCAACTCAAGGTCGCCCGTGAGTAAAGCACTCACACGAACGCCGCGATCGTGGGCAACCCGCACAAATTCTTGGAGTTCCCGCAAACCCTGGTCAGACAGCACAAGCATTAGCTCATCCTGTGCTGATTGAATCATATCGGCGGCATAGGAGATCACCGAAGTCTCTCCCGTAATCGTCCAGAGAAAATCCCCCGATCCAGTTTCATAGACATGAGAGAGGCCGCTCGAAAGCGCCTGCATCTTCCTATGGTGCTCTATGTTCGCACTTTCTAACAACGCCTCCGGCGGGAGAGGGCGGTAGAGTGTGGCTTTCGCCTTCACAGACTTCAACACCACACCTCGAGCGTCAAGGCGACTGAGCGCCTCATACACCATCGAGCGCGGCACGCCGGAAACTTTGCTTAGTTGATAACCCGTTGCGGGGTTGTTACGCAGTAAAACCAGGTACACCTTCGCCTCAGAGTCTGTGAAACCAATGCCGTTTAACTCGGCAACCAAATCCATATCTGCCTCACTCAAAATAGTAGTTCGACTACAAACTACTATTTTGCATTAAAGTATGCATCTGTCAAATGCGGGTGGAAATCTGAATTAGCAGATAAGGGGTTATTCGATCGAGGGAGCTAACGGTCTGCCCAGATCACACGTCAACGCAGCGTTAGGCTGACGGGGCAATGGTCCGAGCCAAAAACATCCGGATGTATCTCGGCAGAGACGATTTGTTCTGAGAGGTCCGCGCTGACGAAGAAATAGTCGAGTCGCCAACCCACATTGCGCTCGCGCGCTCCTCCCCAATAAGCCCACCAGCTGTACGCGGCGCGCTCGGGGTGCTGTTCGCGGAAGGTGTCGATGTAACCTTGCTCGACGACTGCGTCGATCCACTCTCGCTCGATGGGCAGGAATCCTGTCGATTTCTGGTTTTGTTTGGGGCGAGCCAGGTCTATCTCACGATGGGCCGTGTTTATATCCCCACAAAATATTACACTGCGACCTTTAGATCGCAGTGCATTGCAGGTATCGAGCAGCGCTTTTTTATACGCCATTTTAAAAGGGACCCGACTGTGGTCGCGGGAGCCGTTAGGAACATAGGTCGCCAGCAGGACAAAGTCATCGAAGTCCGCCAAGATGGTTCGACCCTCGCGGTCGAATTCCTCTTGCCCAAGACCTATCTGCACACTCAACGGTTCAGTGCGGGTGTAGAGGGCGACGCCACTGTAGCCCTTGCGCTCCGCTGATGACCAATAAGAACGGTATCCCTCTGGCTCGAGCAGCTCAGGATCCAACTGCTCTGGCTGGGCTTTTGTCTCCTGGAGACAAATAACATCCGGGCGAGTATTGGTCACCCACTCCAAGAATCCTTTTTTCTGCGCGGCGCGTATGCCGTTGACGTTCCAGGAAAACAGGTTCATTATTCCCTATCTCGATCTCTTGCTACCCAGCAAGTTCCGTGCTGGGTAGGGAGTTCCCACCCTTCTCGCGGAACAAGACAAAATCGACGACCCTCCAACGGGAGAACAATACAAAGACTTTGTGCTGGACATTGCCCACAGAGTCCATCACGCCCCAGTTCCATCAACCGCCCTGACCTCACCAGCGTTTCAAGCATCCCCTCAACCACCGTGATGTCTTTGCCGAACGTGCTTGTCAGCTCACGGCTCGATAGAGGGCGTCGTTCACGATCAAATTCCGCCAGGATTTGCGCCAGAACGGATGTTTTCTGTGCCCCGCTCATGTCAAAACCAACAATTGCCCCAGTTGAAAGACAAGCGTCGCCACAAGCCAGGCCATCCCGGTCTGGCTTACCGCGGAGAAAAGAGCCCACCGCCCGCCGAATTCGGCGCGGATCGCCCCCAGTGTAGCCACACATGGCGTGTAAAGCGAGACAAATACGATGAACGCCAGGGCGGAAAGAGGCGTGAAAGAGTTTTGTAAGGAATAACTGAGCGCCGTACCTCCTTCTTCTCTCTCTTCTTCGCCTCCGAATAACTGGACCCCGGGAGTAAGGGCGTCTAATAACCGCTCTCCAGCGCTAATAGAAGCCCCAATAAAACCCCTTCCAATATCTACCAGGTCCTGAAGCGGATCGACCTCGCTTTCTGTTTCGGTCTCTACAGGATTATCCAGATAGATCTGTGTCATCGTCGCAATCACAAGCTCTTTGGCTACCATTCCCGTCAAGAGCGCTCCTGAAGCCTCCCAGGACCCAAAACCTGCTGGTTCAAGCACGGGTGCGACAAAACCACTGACCTGCCCAAACACACTCTGCTCCAATCCAGGCGCTTTCGGCGGAACGTTCAGAAGAAACCACACAACCATGGATGCGGCCAGTATTAGTGTCCCTGCGTTGCGCAGAAATTCGCCTGTCCTTAGTGAGACGTGGATCCACAAATTACTCAACCTTGGCAGGCGATAAGAGGGCAGTTCCATCAGGAAAGAAGTTTCTTCAGAAGATCGAAGCATCGACCGCGAGTAGAAAAATCCCAACAAGACCGCCATGGCAATTCCTAGCGCATATAAACCCCAAATGATCCAATCCGCGCTTCGACCAAAGAAAGCCATCCCAAACACAACATATACCGGAAGTCGTGCGGAGCACGACATGAAGGGCACAAGCAACGCAGTGAGCAAGCGGTCGCGGCGGCTTTCGAGTGTCCGCGTGGCATAAATGCCCGGGACCGCGCAGCCAAAGCCAAGTATTAATGGCACAAAACTCTTTCCGTTTAAACCCAAGAATGAGAGGAAGCGATTCATTACAAACGCAACGCGCGCCAAATAGCCGCTATCCTCGAGTAAGCCAATAAAGAAAAACAGGACTACGAGACCAGGAATAAAGACCAACACACCGCCAACACCAGCTATAGCCCCGTCCAAGATCAACCCGCGCAACCAGGTGGATGCGCCAATTGAAGAAAGTAAGGCTCCTGCCCAGTTTGTAATCGGTCCTGAAACAACCGCGTCGACCCACTCCAGGTATGGCTCTGATACGTTCACAACCAGGCTGAAGACCAGGTACATCACCATCATAAATATCGGAATCCCCAGCCATGGATGTGTGACAACCCGGTCTACCCTCTCTGCGCGCGTGCGGGCAGGTTCCTCTGGGCGCGTGAGTGATTGTTCCACAATCCTGCCCACTCGCTCATAGCGTCTGTCAGCAATGGCAATATCCAGCCCTTCAGGGATCTGCTTCTCTAGCCGCTTCTGGATCGAATGAACCTGTGCCACTACAACACGGGCATCTTCAACGCCGAGAAACTGTTCGAGAAGGTCTGTCTCCCCTTCAAGCAGCTTAACGGCGAGCCAACGCGGTTTAATTTGATTCGGGAGCACGAAGCGCTCTTCGATGAGCGCTCTCAGGTTCTCAATTTCAGGTTCGATCACAGAACCGTAATCGATCTGAAAAGCAGAGTTTGTGTCAGGGTTCGTCATACAATCGGGTTTGGTGTTCGTTCTTTGGATTGTAGTTTCGCATAACGCAGTATCGCCTCTTTCAATTCATCGATCCCTTTACCTCGAGCGGCTACCATCCTGATCACCGGGGCACCGCCCAACTCTTCTGACAAGTCATCGCTATCAATCTCGAAACCGATTGTTTCCGCCATATCCGTCATATTCAAAGCTATGAGAACTGGAATCTGCAGCTCAAGGATCTGTACTACAAGATATAAGTTCCGCTCCAGGTTTGATGCATCTACCACGACCACAACGACGTCTACTTGCCCTTCAAGCAGAAAGTCGCGCGCCACAACCTCCTCTTCGGAATACGCCGCCAGGCTGTACGTCCCCGGAAGGTCCACGACCTCTATCCACATGCCCTCGTATTTATACCGACCGCTTTTGCGTTCGATTGTTTTACCGGGCCAGTTCCCGGTATGCTGCCGTGAACCGGTGAGTCGATTAAATACCGTGGTTTTTCCGGCATTCGGGTTTCCCGCCAATGCAATTGTCAGCTCTGTATTACGCCTCATCATCATCTCTAACGGATTGCACTGGATCAACGTCGTCGAGTGAAGTTTTTCTCCACCTTCGAGATCGCCCGCTTCTCCATCCGCGACCTCTTGGTCCGCCCCCACGCCCCCAGCGGCGCAAACCCCTCCGCCTATGTGAAAACTCAGGCATCGGCTCCAGCGGGGTGACAAATAATTGATGAGCCACCCTGCGATCAACCGCCAACTGTGATCCGCGCACCCGCAGCAAAAGCGGTTGCCCAGGGTCCGACTGAATAACCGTGATCTCAGTGCCCGGGTTTATTCCCAATTCTGCCAGGCGACGAGACCGGCGACAATGGCGCCCAAATCCAACCATGCGTACGCGTCCACCCGACGGCACTTCGCTGAGGGGCCTATTGGTATATTTACGTTCAGTTTCTGTGCTCAACACTCACTCCGTTTCGTTGCCGTGCACCAGCTCAATAAGGATATGCTCTGCCACCTCTCGGCCCAGAACCTGCTGCTCTCCATCCATCAAGACCGAACGCGGTCCATCATATGGAGCGATCTCCTCGATGCGAACGCGGCTACCAGGTCGGACTGCACGAGCATCAAGATAATCCAGTATCTCGCCATCCTCCTCGCGGATACACAAAACGACTCCTTCCTGCCCAACGCCGAGATCAGAAAGCGGTGTCGTCTCCCTAACTTCAAGAACTCCCTGTGTTGGCGGTATGGGGTTGCCATGCGGGCAAAAAGAAGGGAAACCAAGGTGCTCATCTAGCGCATCCGTCAATGTATCCTCGCTAACATGCTCCAACTGGCAGGCAAAATCATGGACCTGTTTCCAAGGAAGCCCAAGATGCTCCGTCAGAAAACATTCCCATAGTCGGTGTCGCCGCAGGATGCCTTCCGCCCGGTTCATGCCATCATCGGTCAGACGTACACCCTTATAAGGTGTGTGTTCTAACAAACCGCGGTCCTGAAGCCTGTGAACCATCTCGCTCGCGGAAACCGTCGAGATACTGAGTCGCTCAGCAATATTTGTGACCGGAACGAGATTCCCATGACGAGATATCTCGGCGATTGTCTTCAAATACATCTCTTCGCTCTCGTCAAATTTGTGCAACTCTTTCATGAGCTTCCCCTGAATCAATAACTGCGCCTCCCTAAAAGCGGGAATCGTATAATTAGGATACCCTTATATTAACTCAAAAGGCCGCCCTGACAATATGACGGGTGTCATATGCCAACAGCGACGTCTATCACTGCAAAAATGAATACACAATCGGCCCTGGGGGTTGTTCTTAAAGCATCTCGCTGAATTACATTAGGCGGGCGCGGATTCATCCATTACTGCTGCCCGCTCGAAAAGATCCTGGCAGGGGCTGAGTGCTCCTTCTGCTGCCTAGGGGCTCGGGGGATGGGTCAGGTCTACCGGGGTGGGAGTCGGCTCGATTACGAAACCGGTTCTGCCGTGGAAGGTCAGGAAATTTACCCTGCCGGGGAGGAGTAGGAACTGAGCCGTGAACGGCCGACCCACAAAATCAATTCTGACCTCATAAGGACCTGCGGGGAGGTCGCTGATCACAAAATTCTCGTTGTAATAATCATCCGGATGTACTGTGCCCTCGGCATAGGTCCATACGTCCCAGCGCTGGTCTGTTTCAAGAGATCGAATTTGGACCAACTGCTCGCGAAGGTCCCCACCAAATGAGTTCTCTATACGTCCTGCCAAGACTCCCCACCCCTCTGGAGGGACCATCCACAACTCGGGATTGCGAGTGCTGAAGTAGCGATTCTCTCCCAG
>DAOUTT010000181.1 GCA_030668545.1 Anaerolineales bacterium
GGGGATTTAGTTGGAAGAAAATAAAAACAATCAATCACCTATGAAAAGGTCATCCTATTCGTTCACACACGCAAACCTCAAGGCGCAGGCTGTGCCTGCGATCGGAAGCAGAGCCTCCTTAGCGCACAGTAATAAGAAGAGAACCAATTTGTTGTGGTTCGAAGGTATTCAGAATGGACGCCTCTGCCCGTTATCATGGATGAAAAACAGACGTTGCAGAATTTATCCTGCGTTGCTGTGGAGATCAGGCTGCAGGGGCATCTTCGGTGTGGCGCAGGAATTGGATCAAAGCCAGAGGCAATGTGCGAATCTCTTTTATCCCGAGCAGATAAGCCGTTCCGAAATAAACTACCGATCCGAGCAATCCGCCACCCAGGAGCAAAAGCAAGGGTCCAGGGTGAAGAAAGTGATTGAGAAGCAAAATAGTGGCGCCCATCACCAGCGCGGCGATTGCGGCTTTTCCAGCATCGATGAGGATACGGCGGGCATCTACAATGTGCCAGCGGCGATGAAGGATCGTTAACCCGATCAGCGCCTCGATGCCAACGGCGATGCCGTTCGCAAGCGCCAGTCCGCCATGTTCGAGCCCGCCCTGGATAAGCGGCCGCGAGAGGATGATCGCCAAACCGATATTAAGCGCGGTTGTGAAGAATGAGACCAGGAGCGGCGTGAGCGTATCCTTCTGGGCGGCAAAAGCACGGACGACGACTTCAAGCATGGATTGGCTGATGAGGGCCAGCGCGTAGAACTGCAGAGCGAAGAAAACCAGGTTTGTGCTTTCGGCGGTGAATTCACCCCCCTCATAAAGGACCTGAATTACTGGACGACCAAGGACGATCAGGGCGACAGCTGCCGGAATGGTGAGCGTGAGAATGGCGCGTAACGCTCCGCTGATAGCTGCTCGCTGAGCCTTGAATTCCCCTTTCGCAGCGAGGATGGCGAGTGTGGGGAAGACGGCTATGCCGATCGCCGTGCCGATGAGAGTCCATGGTGTGTTCATCAACTGAAAGGCGTAGCGCAGGGAGGAAACTCGCCCTTCGCCAAGACCTGATCCTAGGTTGGAATTGATCCAATCGATGCTGGCGCGGGCCATGAGCAAGTCAATCACGCGCGGCGCCATGAGAATGGCAACGCGTTGCAGCGCCGGGTTGTTCCATCCGAGCATCAACCGCGGGTGTATTTGATTGCGGACCAGACCTGGAACTTGGATAAGCAGGTGGAGTGTGGCGCCGATCACTGCTCCCCACGCCAGACCGAAGATTCCCAGACTAGGTTCCAGGACCAACGCTCCAAAGATGATGCCCAGGCTGTACATCGACGGTGCCAGCGCGGGCAGCAAGAAGTGTTGATGGGCGTGCAGCGCCCCGGTGAGGATGCTGCTGACCGCGAAGATGATTGTCGAAACGAGCAGGATGCGCATGATCTGCGCAGTTAACAGTTGGACCTCGGCGGGAAAGTGGGGTCCAATCCCCCAGGGGGCGGATACGAGGGTTGGTGCAAAGAACGCAAGTAGAACTGCTGCTATACCTGTCAAGAGGAGAATCGTAGTGATAACCTGACCTACCAGGTTATTCGCCTCATCAGACCGCTCTTTGCCGAGCAGTTCGGTATAAACAGGGATGAAGGCGAAGGCGAGCGCCCCGCCGGCGAGCATGGTGAAGAGCAGTTCAGGAATGCCATTCGCGGCCGAATATGCGTCGAGGACCGCGGAAGTGCCAAATGTACGTGCGACAATGATCTGGCGGACCATTCCAACCACGATCGAGGCTGCCAGCCCAGCCATCACAACCAGGGTAGAACGGGCAATGCGCGTCGAGCGTGTGTTCGCTTCGGGTGCAGCTGTTTGGGTCATCATAGGGTTTTGTTTTAGGAGATTACACCGAGACGCCTGAGCTGTGCAAGCGCCGGCTCCCAGTCAGGATGCCATTTCAAAGCTCTCTCGAAATCTTCGATCGCACCGGCTACATCACCCAGAGCCTCTCGTGCAAGAGCACGCCAATAGAAGCTCTCTTCGACCGATGGCTCGCTCATGTTGTAAATGGTGAAGTCCGCCAGGCTGACTACATCATAGTAGCGACCGCTGTAATAGTAAGCAAAATATGGGCCGGTCTGGTACCAAAGCATTCGCCACGCTCGGTGTTCCGGGTCGCTAATGGCTAATTCAGCATCGATTTGGAAGGCTTCATCGTAGGCCGCGGCGGCTCCTGTATAGTCCTGCAGGGCTTTTAAATTTGTACCCCGGTTGAACCAGGCGAAAAACAGTGGACGCCCGCTGAGCTGGAAAATCTCGTCGGAGGCAAGTTGGGCAGCATACTGGAAATTGTAAGTCTCATCCACGTTTGGTCCGAGCAATGTGAAAACCTCTGCCTCTCGGTCGGGTGGGTAAATGACAATATAGGTGTAATTGAAGTGGCGCCAATAGAGCTCGAGTTTGTCGTAGTCGACGGGAAGATCGGACATGATGTAGGAATCTTGGGCAGTGAAAAGTCGTTTTTCGTCATCGTAGCCAGTGAGGACCTCATAGTGCCCCATCCAGCCATCGAAGCCAGGTCCTTCAAACCCTTTCTCGACAAGCACAGGAAAGCCGGCGGCGATGAATTTCTTCAGCAGTTCGATATCTCCGCCAACCCGGGTGATCACCTTTAACCCCGTCCCATCCTCGACGAAGTTCGCCATCTCATAAGGCATAACATTCTTATCGCGCGGATTGGGTTTGACGAATTCTGCAATGGGTCGTTGATCGCCATCCCAGCCCCAGAAGGAAAGCGCCATAGAGAGGTTAGCCGGGCCGCAATTATTCCACTTCTGGTATTCGTGGCGGACGCCGGTGAGCTGCACGCTTCCGGGGATTGTGGTTGGAACGGGACTCGGCGGTGGGGTGAGCGTCGCGGTCGCGGCAGCGTTGGGTGTGACCGTCACGGTCGGTGTGAAGGACTGGAGCGTGCTCTGAACCATGGCGACTACGGTGGGGTTTGGTGTGAATACCGCTTCCTCTGGCGGCGAGATCGCATATTTAATGCGCGCTTGCAACGCCGAGATACGCCAGGCGACTTTCTCCTGGACGACTGGCAGCTGGTAAGCGATTGCGCCCAGGGTGATGATGGAAACCAAGGGTAAAAGCGCCCACAAGAAGAGTCTAAGCCGGTTTCTGCGCATGGCGAGGATTATAACCGAAGGTGGAGTTATATCGGGCAAGAGGGAACGCGGGCCTTCGTAAACGGACAATTTTGTGCAGCGCTGCAGTGGAAGTTGACGAATTCAGGAAAAATAAGGATGGATCGAAATTCAAGCGGTCCCTATAAGGCTAGTTGTGATCATCGTGTGCGTCAGATTAAAAATGTATCAAAGTTATCTTGTTTTTACTCAGACAGCGATCTGTCGATGATCTGGTCGCGCTCGGGGCCAACCGAGATGAGACGGACGCTTAACCCGGTGAGGGTTTCAACCCGCTCGATGTATGATCGCGCTGGAGAGGGAAGATCGTTCCATGATCTAATCTGAGTGAGGTCATTTTCCCAACCGGGGAGGGGTTCCAAAACTGGGCTGAATGGGGAGAGATCCGCTGGTCCTTGAGGCAGGTCCTTGAATTGTTGCTCCCCTCTTTGGTAGGACACACAGATATTTAAAGGGTCAATGTTGGTAAGTATGTCTAGTTTGGTGAGCGCGATTTCCGTGAAGCCGTTGATGCGTGCGGTATAGCGGAGCAACACAGCGTCCAACCATCCACAGCGCCGGGGGCGCCCCGTCGTCGTTCCAAACTCATCCCATGGATGTTCACCGGTGCCCCGCAATCGTGCAGCTGCATCACCTGATGCCTCTGTCGGAAATGGCCCTTCGCCAACGCGGGTCTGAAATGATTTCGTGATGCCGATGATCCGCCGGATATGTTGCGGACCGATTCCGAGGCCGAGCAGCGCCCCGGGGGCGGTAGGGTGAGAACTGGTCACGAAAGGATATGTCCCGTGATCCAGGTCGAGCAGTGTGCCCTGGGCTCCCTCCGCGAGCACGGTTCCATGGCTATTAAGCTTGTCATGCACAAGCGCACCCACATTGGTTATGTAGGGCCGCAATCGATCAGCATAGGTATGGAACGCGTGACGAATTGACTCCTTGTCGAGAGATTCCCTGTTATAAACATGCTCTAGTAATTTATTGGCATGATCCAGAATCCTATCGAGTTTTTGGTGCAACAAATCCTCGTTGAGTAGATCTTCGGCACGTAAGCCGATCCGCGTAGCTTTGTCTGCATAGGTTGGACCGATGCCGCGGCGGGTTGTGCCCAGCAGCCCCTGCCCCTTCTCGCTCTCCTCGGCGCCGTCAAGGGCGGTATGCGCGGGTGTGATCAAGTGGGCTGCATAAGAGAGTTTTAAACGCTGGGGGGAGACGTCGATGCCGAGTTTGGTGAGATGATCAACCTCTTCGAGAAGAATCTGAGGGTTCACAACCATTCCCGCGCCCATTACACAAATTGTATGAGGTTGGATGATTCCCGAAGGGATCAGGTGGAGTTTAAAGAGTTGATCGGCTACAGTAACGGAATGTCCGGCGTTGTCCCCGCCATTAAAGCGGGCAACGATATCCGCATCCCCGGCGAGTAAGTCGATAATCCGACCCTTGCCCTCATCCCCCCATTGCGATCCGATAACGATGTCAAGCGGCATTCCCCACCTCGGAGGCAGTATAGCATGGCGTCGATAGCGACGCAGGGCTCGCAGGCATTACCTTCCGGGTAGTCGATTGTAAATCTCGCTCGCTATTGTTCGTTGAACCCCGAAGGGGCTATAATCGAAGTATAGGGTCGACAAAGTGATAACACGACGGTTAAAACACATTCTTCTCTTTGCGAGTATTTTGGCGGGCTTCCTTTGGATAGCTTATCCAAGGGCAGCGGTTCGCGCTGAGGTCAGTCCCAAACCAGTTCTCCAACCCACACCTTTTCTTACCCCCACTCCGCGCCAGGATGGCAAGATCATTTATATTGTCCAAGTGGGAGACTCGCTCTGGCGCATTGCCGCTATTGCCAGTATCACACTTGAAGAACTCATGGCGATGAATGGAATTCTACCGGGAGATTACATAACGCAAGGAATGGAACTCGAATTGGGCGTAGGAGGACCAGCGCTTGCGACTGCTGCGCCTGGCGACGCCCAAGCGACGCCAACACAGGGCATCATAACACCGACGCAGGTCGTTGGA
>DAOUTT010000213.1 GCA_030668545.1 Anaerolineales bacterium
CTCATCAGCTACGGCCATAAGCCGATCTACCTCTTTGGTGGCGCAGGCATCCTGCTCATCGTGCCCAGCGCTCTCATTTTGCTCTTCCTCGTCGTCCGCAGGCTGTGGCTTGGAATCTCAATCCTTGGTTCACCGCTACTTCAACTCAGTACGATGACGATGATCATGGGCTTCCAATCGATCTTAATGGGGCTGATAGCGGAGTTGTTGGTCCGCATTTATCATGAGTCACAAGCCAAGCCAACGTATTCCATCCGCAAGGTCGTCGCTCCGTCGCGCTCTGAAGCATGAAGCTGCGCCCCGACTTTTTTTCGCGTAAGAACATTATCAGGGTGATTGGCACCCTTCTATCCATCGTGTTACTCGTTTATCTTCTAAGCCAACAGGGTTGGAGCGAGATCGTCGATGCTTTACGCCAGATCCCTCCAATCAATTTGGTGCTGGTTGTCATCCTCATGGCGATCTCCCGGATTTCGGTGGGAGCGCGTTGGTATTCCCTTCTTCGGTCTACAACTTCGAATATATCGTTTGCGGAAAGTCTGCGGATAACATTCGCAGGTTTGTTCGCCGCGAATTTCCTGCCGACGACCATCGGTGGAGATGTCGTTCGTTTAGCGGGAACATTGCCGCGCACAGAAGATCGTGTCGGGAGTGCTGCATCCATTGCCGCAGATCGTCTCGTAGGGCTTTCTGGGATGGCGATGGCGATCCCCTTAGGACTCGGTGTATTAATCGAATGGATTCAAACGAACGCAGTCGCAGGCTATTTATTCTTAAATCTCGTAAGGAACTCTGGTATCACCCTCGCGCTCGCATTCAACTGGTCTGAAGGCTGGGATAAATTCATCAAGATGTTCCGCCGATTGATCGACGTGTTTGCCATGTGGATTCGTCGCCCGCGAGCCTTGATTACAGCTTTTGGGTTCACATGGCTGCATATGGCTTGTTTGTTTTCTTTATTATGGTTGCTGCTCACAGGCATGGGGCAGACAATATCATTTCCAGTAGTCGCGGGCCTTTGGAGCTTCACATATTTAATTACCCTCATGCCCTTTTCGATCAACGGCTTGGGCCTCCGCGAAGTTTCGATCTCGTATATTTTCACGAACTTGGGTGGGGTTTCAATACAAAGTGCGCTGGCACTTGCCCTGATCCTGAGGGCGTTAGAAATGATCGCAAGTATCCCCGGGGCGTTTTTCCTCCCGGCCGTTCTCTCAAGTGCAAACGGGAGGGTTGAAGCCGGGGTTGAAGCGGAACCTTCACCATAGAGGACTATGAGTGTGGAAAACTCTCTGAGCGATCGCCTCACCGGTTTGCGGTTTATCCTCATTGTGACCATTTTCCTGACACTGGGGGCTGTCGCTGACCAATTCCGCTATGCTCTCGAGATCCAGATCCTGGCGGTATCGTGGAAGTGGAAGCTGGCGCTTCTCCTGGGTGGAGTAGTACTGGCCGTTGAGATCGCAACCCTCCTCGCTACCTGGACTCCCTTGAGCGATCCGATCACCCGATGGGCTAATAAAATACCTTCTTTTGTTGAGCGCCTAGGGGGCCTTCGCTATCCGATCCTCGCCATCCTAATGCTGCTTTTACCATTCTTGGTAATGGGGCCGTTTGGGTATTATTTTCAGTCCATCTATATACGAGCCCTGGTCTTCTGGTTCATACTCATTTGTAACTCTCTAATCCTGCAAAGCACGCGTCCACAGTGGACCTACACGAACATCCTTTTAGGCTTAGCGCTTATGCAAGCAGTGTTTTATCGCATAGCGGTGTTCTTGCCGGATCTCTCCATTTATCCGTTCTCATTGGGATGGTCTGAGGCCAGTAGATATTATTACGCATCCCTATTCTTTTCCGAGCGAATCTATGGCCTACAGATAAGCCCAAGTGTGCTTCACCCAACACGCTATCTTCTCCAGTCGATGCCATTCTTGTTCCCTGGCTCAGCGCTCTGGATGCATCGCCTTTGGCAAGTTGTTCTATGGCTTGCGACCACTTTTGGGGCGTCGTATCTGCTGATGAAAAGACTCAAGCTTACATGGGGATGGTCAGCATTACTTGTGATGGCATGGGCGTTCCTTTTCTTCTTCCAGGGACCGGTCTACTACCACCTGCAAATTACGATCATCCTCGTCTTGTGGGGCTTCGATCGAGAAAAACCTGCGCGCACTTTGATCGTTGTTCTGTTTGCTTCAGCCTGGGCAGGGATCAGTAGACTTAATTGGTTCCCTGTGCCGGGATTGATCGCTGCACTGCTATATTTCTTTGAGATTCCACGGGGCAATAAATCAGCAGTACGGTATCTTGCATGGCCTGCTATTTTTGTTTTATCTGGCACAATCTGTGCGTTTCTCAGCCAATCAGCCTATGTAACGATATCAGGGCAGGACGTAAATCGCTTCACGTCCAGCCTCGGCTCCCAGCTCCTGTGGTACCGATTGTTGCCGAGCGCGACTTACCCATTGGGAGTTCTGCCGGCGATCTTGCTGGCATCCCTGCCGGTTTTTCTTCTGATGTTTTTTTATTGGTGGTCAGGCAAAGGTTCAATGGCTCCGCTCCGCCAGCTTGGGGTTGCCGCGATCGCCTTGGTTCTTTTCGGGGGCGGTCTGGTGGTGAGTACGAAAATTGGCGGGGGGAGCAACCTGCATAACCTTGACGCCTATCTTGTGGTTCTTGCAGTGTTTGGTGTCTATCTCGTTGCAGGGGGTATTGAGCACGAGGAAGGCAGCGAGAGTGAAAAGTTCTATCCATCCCTGCCGATAAAAGGCCTCCTTGTCAGCGTCCCGATTCTATTTGTCCTTGGTGCTGGATCACCCATTGTTCGCTACGATTCGGGACAAGCACAGAGCGCGCTTGACCTTGTGCAGGAATATGCACAAGCTGCAGTGATTGATGGGGACGAGGTGCTCTTCATCTCTCAAAGGCACTTACTGACTTTCGATACGGTCCAGGATGTGCCGCTTGTCCCTGAGTACGAGACTGTCTTCCTGATGGAAATGGCCATGTCGGGGAACCAGGCGTATCTGGATGATTTTCATAACGACTTGAGAGAAGGCAGGTTTGGG
Source organism: Anaerolineales bacterium (assembly GCA_030668545.1). Taxonomy (GTDB): domain Bacteria; phylum Chloroflexota; class Anaerolineae; order Anaerolineales; family E44-bin32; genus E44-bin32. Next base: position 3,069 of record DAOUTT010000213.1, read on the forward strand.
TTGATCATAGTCGCGACTCTTGAGAGAGGATATCAGGGGAGATCTCATGCCTTTGGGGAGGAAAATGACGCCTGGGTGCGGGAGGTGTCCGAGCCAATCCTTTGCTACTACGCGCCAATACAAACACTGGATTCACCCCGATTGCAGTTGTTAGCACCGCGAGCAGAGTCTGATTGGTGCGAGTGAGCTCAGTAAAGAGGGGGATGGTCAATAAGCGAATGGATCTACGGGGAAAAAGCTGCGCAGCATCTCTAAGATGGCTTGACGAGGCGTAACATGTATTGGTTTAGAACCGGCAACGCGCTTGATGGACTCGCCCTCATACCTTTTTTCTTCCTTTTCACAACGGGCGGGTGGTTATTATCAACACACGCTTTCAAACTCAAGTCCCGAGAGCGCGTCGTCATCGGTTTTGGGCTTGGTTTAGCGCTCACTCTGTGGTTCTCAAATTTGCTCGGGCGATGGCTTCCACCTCAGATCGCCTTCTGGGGCGCCGCAGGATTGGTCCTCATCCTGGGTTTCCTGTCCACAATCTGGTCAGATCGCCCATTCCTGGATAAACAAGATCTTGAGGCGTGGCCTCTACTGCTGTTCTTCATGGGGATCACACTTCTCTTTACTTTGATGGGACGCGGCTTGGGGATCTTCGACGATCGCAAGAACCTCTCGATCATTTCAACTATGGCCGCGGGTGACATCCCCCCGCATTTCTACATGAATTCAGAGTTCTTGTTTAAATACCATTACGGTTTCCAATTGTTCGGCGCGAGCTTGATGCGCGTGGGCGGACTTTATCCCTGGAGTGCCTTTGACTTAAGTAAAGGGATAACGGCGGGATTAGCGATTGCACTTGCTTACCTGTGGGGTTGGCGAGTTACATATCGAAAGCTAGGTGGGGTGATCACCGCATTTGTGTTGACCTTCGCATCGGGGGGGCGGTGGTTATTGACTTTACTGCCACCTTCGATTCTTTCTCGAGCTGGTGCTCAGCTCACCTTGTGGGGTTCCGGTGCACAATCTGCCTCCGACCTTCTTCAAGGGCTCAGTTCCCCATGGATCATCGAGGGAGGGCCACCCGTTTCGATACCCTTCGCCTTTGTGAACGGCATCCTGCAACCTTTCGTCCTTTATCTACAAGCTGGACCGAAATCTCTCGCCCTGATTTTGCTTCTCCTGCTGCTCCTGATCTTCCGCCGCCGGGTGGACAAATTTGGTCTTCTTGTTATAACGCTATTTATTGCACTGTGGGGGCTCACGGCAGAGGCGGAATTTGTACTCTTTGCAATCGGGCTCTTTAGTGCATTTATTGTTCTGCGTGCTTGGAGGGCCGAACCCGTCTGGAGGGTGGAACTTCGTACAGCAACAATCGTGTTGGTGATAGCGTCCGCAATCATCATCTTCCAGGGGGGGACGATTACCGAGACTGTTAGGGGCATCATGCTGCCAGCCGACCAAACTCTTGCAGGGATAGCGGGTCAATCC
>DAOUTT010000322.1 GCA_030668545.1 Anaerolineales bacterium
CGCACTATCCACTGGATGCTCTCTCGATGGCTGGTGTTAATCTGCGCGAATCTCAACCTGTTAAGGAGACCTTCGCCCAGATGGGAGAAATGGTAGACCTGCTCGATGAATTATCCGTGGATTAATCTCCAACATGAAGTTATTTGCTAACATAGCGAGATTCAATTCGAAATCAGGTAAGAAACAACAAGAATCCCATTGTAGACGTTGTGAGAATGCGAGACGATCTGCCAATCCCCCTCACCGAGCATGTCAATACGCTGTATGAGTTTGGTGTGGAGCTCGGCAAATGCTTCCTTAACCTCGGGAACTTGTTCGCTCATCGTCTCTAAAACACCCGGGGTCTTTAACCGCCGTGTAAGAACGATCATTTTGTGCTCTGGATTTTTATCAGTCACGGTCTATTCCTCCAGGTTGTTAATCGATGAGAAATCATAATCCCTCAACGCAAATTTCACACTGGCGCTTATTCCCGCGGCTTTATCTTAGAAACAGGTAAGCCGACGCGGAATTGTGCATCCCTTGTCGGCTTACCAGGCAGCGAGGCATCTTTCAAGCTGCAAGAGTTATGCCGACAGGGTTCTACTCCAATAGTACTGGATAACTCACATCCATGCTCGTTCACATATGACCATTCCTATCCTGGAGAAACTGCCTAACCGACCCGATTCGGTGTCGGGTACAGTTTTTTTACATGAGCAACGAGATGACTTCAAGTTATTCGCTGCCTTATCCCCAATAGCTCTCAAATAATCTACAACCACCTGGATGGCACCTTGACCTTGAATCTGTAGAACAGCATTTATGGATTCGATGGAGAATTCACATGCTTTCCAGCGAGGCTTACCACTGCCTCTCCGGGTTAATATAATTAGCTGAGGACCATCATTGCCGCCCGATGGTGCTTTAGATGCAAGATGCACTATAGTCGCTTCTGAGATTCGCAAGACGCAGCTGATGATTTTTTGAGGCAGAGGTACCGGCTCTTATCATCTCGTCACAAGCGATGAATTGTGTACAATACAAGTTCCACTATCTATATCGTCCAATTCCACATCCTGTGTGTACGATCCGTATGGAGGGTCAAATGAAGCGAAAGATTCGTGGCCTAAAGCGTATGGCTGTCCAACTTGACCTTAACCTTTACCGGGTCGATGTTCCAATTGCCGGTCTGGCGGATTCCAATATTAGCGTCATTGACATCCGTCCCGAAGGGGCAGAACAGACTCTGTTATTCGTCCACGGCTACGCCGGAGTCGCCGAGACCTGGGAATATCAGATCAACCACTTCATGCGCTACACGAGGGTTGTGGCGCCGGATCTGCGCGGGCATGGGCAGAGCGATGCGCCCATGACCCAATATACAATGGATGAGCTTGTCGCCGATCTGGAGCAAATTACGGAGGTGCTCTCATTTCCCGAGAAGTTCGTCTTGATCGGCCATTCCTTCGGTGGAGCCATTTGCATCGAGTATGCCGCCCGCCACCCTGAACGCCTCGAAAAGCTCATCCTCCTGGCCACCCCCGGTGAGTACCCTCTGCCGAAAGGCGCTTCTTTGCTCTCACACATTCCAACAGCCGCTTTTCGACCGTTTTGGCGCTTCCGACCTCGGTGGAATGCAGAGATCCATGTGATGAAACGGATGATGCTCAACAACATGCAAAAATGGCAGGGCTGGGATTCTATGAAATCTATCCAAACGCCCACGCTACTTATCACCGGTGAGCGCGATCGGTATTTTCCCAGTCACGTTTACGAGCGTGTCGCTGAGGGGATCCCCAACGCGGAGGTCATCGACATCGGAGCATCGAAACACAAAGTTCAGCTCGAGCGCCACGAAGCGGTTAATCGCGACATCGAGCGGTTCATTGCCCCTGAAGACGAAACCAAACGCGCCTCTTGGCGGGAGGGTTTCGACCGATCACCCACGCATCCCGATCGTCCCTGGCTGCCCAGCTATGGCTCCTACACTCCCCATACCATCCCCATCCCCCACCAGCCATTGCACAAATTCCTCGAAGTTGCCGCCAGCTGGTTGCCCTCACGGACAGCGACCGTCTTCTACGGCTCAAAACTCACTTATCTTCAATTAGAGCGGCGGGTGAATCAATTCGCCCATTCACTTCATGGCATGGGCGTGCGCCCGGGCGATCGCGTGATGGTCGTCCTGCCCAATATGCCCCAGTTGATCATCGCCTATTACGCGACACTTAAAATCGGCGGGGTTGTCGTTCTGCCAAATCCAGATGCTAGAGGGGTGGGCATCGTGCAGCAGCTCATGCAGACAGAAGCCAAAGTGCTGGTCACCCTGCGCGAATTCACCGAGTTGGTAACCACGGTCCAGGACACACTACGCATTCATGTGATTGTGACGGCAATAAAGGACGCACTCTCCCGCCGGACCTACCGGCAGCTTTTCGCCCGTTGGGGAATTGACGCTCCATCCCAGGCCCCTGATGATTCAAGCAGCGGTTTGGACATGGATCAAATGATGATGGACGCCGTCCGTGAACCTCCTGATGTGCAGGTCTCACCAGGAGATCTAGCTGCGATCCTCTTTACGAGCGGTACAACCGACGAGCCAAAAGGCGTCTGTTTGACACACGAAAATCTCGTCGCCAATGCACTCCAAACGCGCCACTGGATCCCCGATCTAGAGACCGGCCGTGAGACTTTTTTAGCTGTGCTTCCATTGACGCACAGTTACGGGATGACCAGTGCTATGAATATTCCCATTGCCCTGGGCGCGACGATCGTCCTGCTCCCGGTGTTTGAACTAGAACAAGTTCTCGACCACATTAAAGAGTATCAACCGACCATATTCCCGGGTGTGCCTTCGATCTATATGGCTATTAACACAGCGCGCAATGCGCGCTCATATGGTGTCTCCTCGATCAAAGC
>DAOUTT010000001.1 GCA_030668545.1 Anaerolineales bacterium
ACCTGCATAATCTCCGTCCTTCGCTTAAAGAATGTGAGCAGGAGATACACATTGAAAGCCCTTCCGTCAATCAAATCGCAGATATTTATGCACAACTGAGCACTCAGACGAATTATATTTTATCCCTCCATTCATCCTCAGGATTAACCGATTCATTTAGAAACGCGCAAAAAGCCAGTCAACAGTTCCTGGGGAGGATGGACATCCATGTGGTCGACTCCCAGACCACATCTATCGGGTTGGGATTGGTGGTCCAAACCTGTGTACAAGGAATGCAGCGGGGCGAATCGCTGGATAAATTGGTAAAAACCGTTCGCGGAATGATCACCCGCCTCTACACAGTCATGTTTCTTGATGATCTTTCTTATCTGGCACGAAAACAAATCGTAAGTCAGTCTCAGGCAATTCTGGGAAATATGTTGGGGGTTATCCCCTTCCTGACTATCGAAAATGGTGACCTTCAACCCATGGAAAAGGTCCGATCTAGACCACGGGCGCTTGAAAAGTTGATCGAATTCGTTTGTGAATTTTCTGGAGTAGATCACCTGGGTATCCTCCATGGATATGGAAAGCCAACGCAAGACGCACTTTATATCGCTGAACGACTGCGTTCTTTATACCCGAGCTCGCCGATTACACAGGTATGTTACGGTCCTACGCTCGCACCGTTCATCGGCTTCAACGGTCTCGGGGCAATCGTGCTCGAATCTAAAGAAGAATCCATATGACCACCGAAAACAGTCCCTTTGCCATCGTAACGGACAGTACAGCTGACATCCCTATTGATACGGCAGAATCCCTGAACATCTCCGTGATTCCAGCGGTGTTGACCTTGGACGGCGAAACGTATTTAGATGGTCTTGATATATCAAGAGCTGAGTTCTACCAGAGAATGCCAGACCTGCGGACACCTCCCACAACGGCTGTGCCATCCGTACTCGTCTTCGAAGAGACCTACCAACGCCTGTTTGAAAGCGGTGTCGAGCGCATCCTTTCTATCCACTTATCTTCCTATCTCAGCGGCATGGTCAATACCGCTAAGCAGGCAGCACACAACTTTGACGACCGCGTGAAAGTATTTGACAGCAGCCAGCTCTCCCTGGGTGTTGGCTTCCAAGCCATCGAGGCTGCCCAATCGGTCATGAAAGGATTGGTTTTCGACCAAGTTGTGAGTACGGCCAAACGATTTCGAGAGAGAGCGTATGTCGTTGCGCTGATCGATCGACTCGAATATATGCGCCGAAGCGGACGAGTTACCTGGCTTCGTGCCAATATCGGTGATTTTCTTCAAATCAAGCAACTAGTGGAAGTAAAAGATGGTCTCGTAAATGCGCTTACACGAACTCGTACCTACACGAAGGCTTTCGAGCAATTAATCTCGATAGCCTCTACCTGGAAAAATATTGAACGTCTCGCCGTGCTCCATTCCGGAGCGCCTGAAAGAGCTGAGGAGCTCACCGAGCAGGTGGTCGGCATGTGCCCTAACCCTTTGATGATCGTCGATATAACCACGACCATCGGTGTCCACGTTGGTCCAGGATGCGTTGGGCTCGCTGTTATAACACATGATTAACTCTGGCACTTTTACACCTTCCCACGTATATTTAATATTATGAACCCAGCCCTAGACAAACTCTCAAAGTTTCTTCGACTTGAAGCCGAGCGCGGCTATGATAATCGAGCGGTAGTAAGCGGTCTTCAGCAGATGCTACAACCCTGGGCGGAAGAAGCGAAAGCGTCAAACTTGGCGGATTCGTCCATCGAACTGGTCGTCTCCCGTCTAAGTGACTACGGCCGGCTCTCCCCAAACTCCCGCTATGAATCGCTCCAGGGTCTGTGGAACCGGCTTCGCAAGGTTCATCCTGAGCTTGCTGACGACCTTCTGCTTAAACCACCCACCGGGGACTCTCCCCCTTCTCAAGAGGCTGCGGTTATCGAAGCAGACATCGGGGACTCCCCCCCTTCTAAAGAGGCCGCGGTTATCGAAGCAGACATCGGGGACTCCCCCCCTGCTATAGAGGCCGCGGTTATTGACGCAGATACCCGGGAACCCATTAAAACCCAGGATGACCTCCCCTCAACTCCATTACAGGAAAGCGCTGAGGAGAAAGCTGCTCCACCCGCAGCGGACCTGGAAAAGAAAGATTCCACCCCACCCTCACCTCCTGTCGCGCTCACCGCGCCCTTAACCACCGTACAAGGGATCGGGCCTAAGTCAGCGAAGACGCTTTCAAAGCTGGGCCTTGAGAATCTAGGCGACCTCCTCTGGCATCTTCCCCGGCGTTACGATGATTACTCCCAGCTCGAAACGATCAACCGTCTCTGGTATGGCCAGGATGTTACGGTCATCGGAACGATCGAGAAAATCGAGATGCGTGCAGTTCGTGGCGGTCGCATGAAGCTCACCGAAGCCGTGGTGAGCGATGGAACCGGATCCCTGCGGGTCACCTGGTTTAATCAGCCGTGGATTGCGAATAAATTAAAACCCGGCCGCGGTATTGTGTTATCCGGGAAAGTCGATCAGTACCTCGGTCGACTCACGATGAACAGTCCAGAGTGGGAGCCGCTCGAACGGCATCAACTTCATACGAATCGAATCGTGCCGGTTTACCCTCTGACAGCTGGCGTATCTGGAAAGTGGCTGCGGCGTGTAATCCACTCGGTCGTTCAGCGCTTGGCACCTCGTGTCCCGGACCCAATCCCAGCCGAGATTCGCCAATCTGCAGATCTCGTTCCCTTAAGCGTCGCCCTGCAGCAAATCCATTTCCCTGACGACCAGGATCAACTTAATAAGGCACAGCACCGGCTGGCCTTTGGCGAGATGTTCATGCTCCAGCTGGGCGTATTGCGGCAAAAACAGGATTGGGAGCAGCTCGTTTCCGAACCCCTTCAGGTCGAAGATCAATGGCTCGACCACTTCACATCTAACCTTCCATACACACTCACTAATGCCCAGAAAGGGGCGCTGGACGACATCCGAAAGGATATGGCCTCTTCGAAACCAATGAATCGCTTGCTCCAGGGAGATGTTGGCTCTGGGAAAACTGTGGTTGCCGCGGCTGCCATTGGCATTACCGCTTCCAACAAGGCGCAATCCGCTTTTATGGCACCCACGAGCATCCTTGCCGACCAACACTTTCATACCCTGCGCGAACTGCTTCCCGTTTCAGCACAAATTCCTGAAGAATCCATCCGGCTGCTTATCGGTGCCACTCCCGAAGCAGAGAAAAACGAGATTCGCCAAGGGTTAGAAGAGGGCGTAATCCAAGTCATCATTGGAACCCACGCGCTGATCGAAGGTCCGGTAAACTTCAAACAACTTGGTCTGGTGATCATCGACGAGCAGCATCGCTTCGGTGTCGAGCAGCGGGCAGCCCTACGCGACAAAGGACAGAACCCGAATCTATTGGTTATGACCGCGACACCGATTCCGCGATCCCTCGCGCTGACAGTCTTCGGCGATCTGGATCTAACCCTTCTGGATGAAATGCCTCCCGGCCGCCAACCAGTGGATACCCGCGTATTATTACCGCGTGAGCGTTCACGCGCACATGTGTTCGTTGACAGCCAAATAGAAAAAGGAAAACAGGCTTTCATCATCTATCCACTCGTCGAGGGCTCGGAGAAGGTCCAGACGAAGGCTGCAGTCGATGAACATCAGATATTACAAGAGAATGTCTTCCCTTCGCACAAGGTTGGTTTGCTTCACGGACGTATGCGCCAGGAAGAAAAAGAGCAGGTCATGAATGAATTTCGGAAAGGCGAGAATGATGTCCTGGTGTCCACTTCTGTCGTTGAGGTGGGCATGGATATCCCCAATGCGACAGTGATGCTTATCGAAGGGGCAAATCATTTTGGACTAGCGCAGCTTCACCAATTCAGAGGCCGCGTAGGCCGGGGGGATTCTCAGTCCTATTGTCTTCTAATTCCTGACCGCGACGATGATGTTGAGAATGCCCGCCTGACCGCCATGCAAGCGACCAATGACGGCTTCGAACTCGCCGATTTGGATCTCGAACAACGCGGTCCAGGCGATTTCCTTGGCACTCGCCAATCGGGTTTTGCACAGCTCCGCGCAGCTCAACTCACGGATATCCGCCTGATTGAGAAAGCACGTCGAGAGGCAATCCGCCTTTTCGAAGAGGATCCAGAACTTACTAAACCCGAGCATGAGGCGCTTGCACTGGAGCTGGCACGCTTCTGGTCTATCGAGAAGGGAGAGATCAGCTGATGGTACGGGCAGTTTTCCCAGGGACATTTGATCCCGTTCACTTTGGTCATATTGACATTGCCAATCGAGCCGCACGGATTTTCGATGAGCTCATCATCGCCGTATACGACAACCCGCCAAAAAACCTGCTCTTCTCAGCAGCCGAACGCTTGGAAATGGCCAACAAAGCTTTCGCCGATAATGAGCGGATTCACGCGAGCATCTTCAGTGGACTGATTGTAAATTATTGTCGTGACGTTGAAGCTAACGTGATCGTCCGCGGTTTGCGTGTTTTCTCCGATTTCGAGCACGAATTCCGCATGGCGCTGGCAAACCACCGCTTGGACTCGGATATTGACGTCGTTCTACTGATCACCAGTGAGGAGCACAGCTTTCTTACCGGCAGTACAGTCAAAGAAATCGCTTCTTTAGACGGTGATGTGACCACGCTTGTTCCAGATTTTGTACATACTGCTCTGGTAAAACGTTTTCAAGATCTCGGCGACGATGGACCCAATGTCGTCCCGATGACTGCATTGCGAGATTGAGCAATGTTGACGCAAAACCCTGTTTGGTGTACGCTTCGGCCCAAACCTTGCATCCTTGGAATCAGGTCTATCTGAACAACGGGGTGGACCGGAGGGATCTATGGATATCCTGCACCTAGTGGATCGATTGGAAGAGCTCTTCAATGAGAGTTTTGCGATTCCACTGACCAATAACGTCATCGTCAACGAAGATCGAATGCTGGAGATTATCGACCAGATGCGTATCTCGATCCCTGATGAGGTGAAGAACGCTCAACAGGTTATCGCACAGCGTGATCGTGTTTTAGCCCAGGCACAGGAAGAAGCCCATCGGACGGTTAAACTGGCGAAAGATAAGGGGGATGACATCATCGCCCGTGACGCAATCGTCGAAGCAGCCCAGAGTCGCGCTGATCAAATCATCGCTCAGGCGCGAGTCGAGGTCGAAAATATCCGCATCGAAGCCGATGATTACATCATCGAAACACTGGGAGCGCTCGAACTCGAACTCTCAAATCTAATCAACCAAGCTCGAAATGGAATCGCAAAATTAACGGCTGAAAGACAGGGTTTCGCCGGTGAGTTTGAAGATACTGTCGAGGAGGAAGAAACAGAGGCAGAGGAATAGCCCGCGAAAACCACCATTGTATTGAAGCGCAGAGAAAAGTAGTGACCGCCCTTACCAAATTATACTTCGAGGTTCGGCGGTCTTTTTACTTAAACCAGTCGGAAACCACGCACATTCAGTCTAAACACCTTTGGCTGTTTCGTCTCCATTCAGTGACTGTTCCGTGATAAGTTGAGATCCATCCTGTTTCTCGCGGGAGAGGTTGGCAGCTGCCTCAATGAAACCCTTGAAAAGTGGATGGGGGCGATTAGGGCGTGATAGGAACTCAGGATGGAACTGACTTCCAACCATGAAGGGATGGTCCGTAAACTCTGCAATTTCCACAAGTTTGCCATCCGGTGACTCCCCGGAGAAGACCATGCCTTTTGAGTTGAAAATCTCCCGGTAGTTGTTGTTGAACTCAAATCGGTGGCGATGGCGCTCTTGCACTAATGATTGTCCGTAGGCACCAGCAGCGATCGTGCCATCAAGAAGCTGGCAAGGATACAATCCCAACCTCATCGTCCCACCTAATTCAGCAATACCCCGCTGCTCTGGGAGCAGATCGATGACAGGATGCGGCGTATTGCGGTTGAACTCCGTCGAGTTTGCATCCTCAGAATCGAACACATAGCGTCCAAATTCAATAACCATCACCTGCATTCCAAGGCATAACCCCAGGTAAGGCACCTGTTTCTCACGGGCATAACGAGCAGCCGCGATTTTTCCCTCAATCCCGCGTGCGCCGAATCCACCGGGCACGATAATCCCGTCCGCTTGAATAAGCTCATCCCAACCTTTCCCTCGTTCCAATTCAGCAGAATGCAGCCAAAGGATATCAGCGTCTACACCCGCAGCCAACGACGCGTGGCGCACTGCCTCACGGACGCTCATATAAGCATCTTTTAGCTCAACATATTTCCCCACAATGGCAATTTTGACCTTCGGTCGAGGTTTGCGTTGCTCAGCGATCAAGGACTCCCACTCAGTCCAATCTGGTTTCTTGCGGCTTTCGAGGCCCATGCGAGACAGGACATACTTCCCAACCCCTTCCTTTTCCAGCAAGAGCGGTATTTCATAGAGAACTGAAGTCGTAGAAAGGGGAATCACGGCTCGCTCCTCGACATCGCAGAACAGGGCGATCTTCTCGCACAGGTCATGCCTAATGGGGTAATCCGACCGGGCGATGATCATGTCGGGCTGAATACCAATCGAGCGCAGTTCACGAACCGAGTGCTGGGTTGGCTTGGTCTTCAACTCACCCGTCGCGCCGATATGAGGGAGCCAAGTGACATGGATGTAGACGGTATTCTCTCGACCCAGATTCGCGCGCATCTGCCGTAGTGCCTCAAGGAAGGGCAGCGATTCGATATCCCCAACCGTACCGCCGACTTCTACCAGGACGATCTCTGCATTTGTGGCCGTCGGGACAAGGCTGATCGTTCGTTTGATTTCATTCGTAATATGCGGGATCACCTGGATTGTGCCCCCCAAGAAATCCCCCTTCCGCTCACGGGCTATTACTTCAGAATAAATTTGACCCGTGGTGATGTTGCAAACAGAGCTGAGGCTGGCATCGATGAAACGCTCATAATGTCCAAGGTCCAAATCAGTCTCAGCGCCATCATCCAAGACAAAGACCTCGCCATGTTGATAAGGGCTCATCGTACCCGGATCAACGTTAATATAAGGATCGAGCTTCTGGATGGAAACCGTAAAACCGCGTTCTTTCAGCACCTTACCTAATGCAGCCGCGGTGATCCCTTTGCCGACGGAGCTAACGACACCCCCGGTCAGAAAGATATACTTCTCCACCTCAGCTCACCTCCCCCGCTCAAAGTTGGTTAAAAGAGAAGTGGGGAGGGTCATGTTCGTGCCCCTCCCCACCTGCTTTCGAGACTTCCGCTCGAACGGATGCCTGTTTTCCTTCTCACTAGACCAGTTTCTCCAAGTCCTCGGCAGCACGCCTCATCTCGAGAAAAACCAATCCGAGTTTGGCATGCTTACGTGCCAAGACGGTCAGAACTGCGCCATTACCAATCGAGGTGAGGAGAACGTAACCATCATCACCATGAATGTAAACCTCATCCAGGCCGCCCCGTCCGAGCTCGCCAGCGATCCGTTCGCCTAGACTGAGCATAGCCGCGGACATCGCCGAAACCCGATCCTCTTCAATGGAAGTAGGCAGTACAGCGGCGATCGTAAGACCATCAACACTCACAACAGCCGATGCTTCTACGTCAGGCGTTCTACCCTGTAAATCATGCAACCGATCGACCATGGCTTCGTGGGCTGTTTTTTCCATCCGAATTTTCCCTAATCCATTTTATGAACCCCGACAGTCTATCATAGCCGAGGATTCTGAGCAAGAAGAATGGGCTCCTATGCCTACTTGGCGAGGTCTTCAGGACGAAGCATGTCCCTTAATGTCATTGAGGGCGAAGCGACCTCCTCCATCCTTAGCGAGAGATTGCCGCATCGCCCTAGCGGGCTCCTCGCAACGACACGCGCAGCAATGCCTTGGCCTCTTTTGTCTATTTCGAGCACAGCGAGAAATCCCTACGATGTTACTCGTGAGGAATCCTTCATTGGAACGGATGCTCTCCCCGTGTGACGAAATACGCCCTTTAATGTCATTGCGAGCGAAGCGAAGCAATTTCATCCTTTCTTGTCGGGAGATTGCCACGTCGCCCTATCGGGCTCCTCGCAATGACACGCGCGGCAACACCTTTCCTCTTTTGTCATTTCGAGCACAGCGAGAAATCCCTACGATGTTGCTCGTGAGGAATCCTTCTTTAGAACGGATACGTACCTGTGAGACGAAATACGCCCCATGATGTCATTGCGAGCGAAGCGAAGCAATCTCGTCCTTTCTTGTCGGGAGATTGCCACGTCACCCTATCGGGCTCCTCGCAATGACACGCGCGGCAACACCTTTCCTCTTTTGTCATTTCGAGCGCAGCGAGAAATCCCTACGATGTTGTTCTGGAGGACTCCACATATAGAAAAGAGAGAATTCCCCATTCCTTAGATTCTTAAACGATGACTTGTATCGTTTCGGGGACTTCTCCCATAAGCAGGCTCCACGCTCCCTTCAGCCGGAGTACTGACCTGGATTGGGCTCACCTGTGCAAGTTTGAAATGATGGTTTTAAGTAGAAAAAGGGGCGATCGTGATGTTATTCGCTTTTCTTGTTAGGGACTAATCCCGAGAGCAGATGGACGATAACCTTCCCCCGCTCCAGATCGACATCACGAATAACAGATTCGATTGCCGGAAGAAGTACTTCCTCGCCATTTTCGTTGCGAACAATAAAGACATCATTGGCACCAGTCTCGAGAATCTCTGCGATTTCGCCCAGCACTTCCCCGTCCTCGCAGCAGACACTCAATCCGAGCAGCTGCCAGTGGTAGTATTCCCCCTCCTGCAGAGATTCAACCTCACCAGATTCCAGCCGGATCTCCCTATCACGCCACTGCTCAGCCGTATTTCGATCATCACAACCTTCAATCGCGAGAAGGTAGCGTCCGCGATGCAAGCGGATGGAGGTGACAATCGAGGGTGTTGTCGTTTCACCCAGGAATATCTCCATCCCCGGGCGGACCGATTGGATCAGTTTCGAGAATTGCTCAACAACAAGCCCGCCTCGAATCCCATGAGGACGAACAATGCGCCCGACAACCAGAAAATTCGGTGGTTGACGGGCGCTTCCCTTCTCAGGTGAATCTGAAGGTCGAACCATTCGCGATTAAGGGATATCGAGAGTGACGCGTACGCCACTTCGAGCAGCGGCTACTCTCAAGAGCACGCGCATAGCGTTTGCCACTCGGCCATTCCGCCCAATCACCCTTCCCATATCTTCCTCAGCGACAGATAATTCCAGCAGGACATCGCGTCCACGATTTTCTTCTGTCACCCAGACTTCTGTAGGATCATCAACGATAGACTTCGCAATAAACTCGATTAAGGATTTCACTTTGGATATAACCCTCCATGAGTCCTGCTTATGTGCATTCCCACGCAGTTTCAGGACTTAGGCGTCCTCGTCCTTCTCGGATTCAGCTTCATCGTTCGTTTCGTCTTTTTCCTCGGACTCAGGTTCCGCTTCGACTTCAGGCTCAGCTTCAGGTTCCGCTTCGGCTTCAGGCTCAGCTTCAGGTTCCGCTTCGGCTTCAGGCTCAGCTTCAGGTTCCGCTTCGGCTTCAGGCTCAGCTTCAGGTTCCGTTTCGGCTTCAGATTCAGCAGCTTCTTCGGACTCTTTGGCTTTTTCTTCGCCATCGGTAGCTTCAGCCTCGGTCTCGTCTACAACCTCGGGAGCTTCCTTTTCCTCGGTCGGAGTTTCTTCAGGCTCCGCCTCAGCCTCGGTCTCCTCTGCTGCATCGGGCTTTTCCTCTTCCTCAGCTGGAGCTTCTTCAACCTCAGGCGTTTCTTCCACAGCTTCTTTCGCCTCGTCTTTCTTGCGCGCCTTAGCTTTCTTCTTACGCTTCCCGACAAGGTCATCACGGCGTGTCCGCGGATCGATCTCCGGGAGCGCCTTTTCAGCTTCCTCTAACAGCTTCTCGAGTGGTTCTCCTTGCTTAAAGCGTTCCCAACGCTCCCAGGTTCCCAGAGCGTTAAGTGCTTGACGGACGGCATCGCTTGGCTGTGCTCCATGCTGAAGCCAGTGGAACAAACGCGCTTCATCCACCACTACGGTGGATGGTTCCGTGCGAGGATTATAGTTGCCGAGGATCTCCAAGAAACGCCCATCTCGTGGGCTTTCTTTGTCCGCAGCGACGATTCGGTAGCTCGGCTGGTTACGAGCACCCACTCGGCGTAATCGAATTCGAACCATTTATCGTCCCTCTCTTTTTTCGTTTTGCCTGCTCGTGTTTCGGGGTCGAGAGGGGGCTGCCTCGGAAGGGAGGCAATTGTTACCTTTCAACCACCAACAGGCTTTGATTATAACGGCCAGGATCCCATTCTTGGAAGGCCGCGTTTCCCGATCTGCTTCATCATCTTCCGCATCTGACGGTGTTGACGCAGAAGCTGATTGATTTGTTGGACGCTCGTACCCGATCCCCGGGCGATGCGTCTCTTCCGGCTGGCGTTCAGGATTTCCGGTTTTCGTTTCTCCTGAGCGGTCATTGACTGCAATATTGCCTGCGTGAAGACCAATTGGCTTTCGGCATCTTGGCTATCGATCTGATTGCCAGTCACGCCTGATGGTAAAGCCTCTAGCAATTTACTCACTGGCCCCATTTGACGCATCATAGCAAGCTGTTGAGCGAAATCCTCGAGCGTGAATTCCCCCTGCAAGAGCCGCTCGGCCTGCGCTTCCACTGCTTCTTTTTCGATCGCAGCTTCAGCTTTCTCGATGATGGAAAGTACATCGCCCATCCCGAGTATTCGTGAGGCAAGCCGCTCAGGATCGAACGTCTCCAGTGCATCACGTGCTTCGCCAACGCCGATAAACTTGATCGGCATGCCCGTAATCGCACGCATCGAGATCGCTGCACCACCGCGGGCATCGCCATCCATCTTCGTCAGGATTAAACCCGTCAGGTTCACCGCTGTATTGAACCCCTGCGCGATTTGCACGGCTTCCTGTCCCGTCATCGCATCTACGATGAGTAAAGTCTCGGTAGGATCGGTAGCCGCTTTGATCGTTCGCAGCTCTTCCATCATCGGCTCATCGATTTGCAGGCGCCCGGCAGTGTCGATGATAACGACACTCACCCCACCTTTGCGCGCCTTATCAAAACCGTCTGTGCATATCTTCGCCGGGTTTCGATCCGTGCTTGTGAAGACCGGAACATCGATCTCTGCACCCAGGACTTCTAACTGCGTGGCTGCTGCGGGTCGATAGGGATCGGCGGCGATGAGCATGGTTCGTTCGCCCTGCCCTTTGAGTTTGCGGGCAAGCTTCGCGGCCGTTGTTGTCTTTCCAGATCCCTGCAACCCAACCAGCAGGATAACGCGTGGTTTGGCGCCTTGGAGCCGTAAATGTTCTGGCTCACCCAGTACAGCGACCAACTCCTGGTGGATAATGCGGATCACCTGCTGCGCTGGATTCAATGAGCGCGATACATCTTCACCCAAAGCGCGTTCTTTAACGTGCTTTAACAGGTCCTTAACAACTTGGTAATGTACGTCTGCTTCTAAGAGCGCCAGCCGGATCTCACGCAGGGCAGAATCAATATCCTCTGGCCTAAGTTTGCCGTGTCGGCTGAGCTCTTTAAAGACAGTTTGTAGTTTGGTCGAAAGTGACTCAAACACGTTCGCAAATAACCCCAATACGCAATACGCCGATCGGTCATTTTACGAACAGCGACCGTCCGGCGGGTCGTAAGTCGTATTCGACTTTATTACTGGAGAATTGTAGCCTGCCCGATGGTCTTGGTCAAGGGATACCTTCGCTTCGCATGTGATCGAGGATATTTCGACCAATACGCTCCGCAATAATCGTATTCTGACCCTCGATGACAACGACCACTACGTAACTGTTTTCGTGGTTGAACAGCCCGCCCTGATACCAGCCAAGGCTCTCGCCAGCTTCACCCGTCAGGGCTTCTGAACGTTGGCCAAAGGGTTGCCCTTGTGCACCACCAAGCATCTCGATAACCTGGTTTCGGACGCTTGGATCTAAAACCTGACGATCTGCACCCAAAGGTAGGATGTCAACCCAGTCCCCTTCCAGAGGTCGGTAAGCGTCCACGACCCGGAGAGCTGGCATACCCGGGTCTGAAATCAAACCTGCAAACGCCCGGGCGAGCTGCAGCGGGCTTATCGTCAGATTCCCTTGACCTACCGCTGCCAGCCCCAACGTGACTTCACTGGAGAGGTCATTTGGATCCGATGGTTCACCGGTTGGCAGGCGAATTTCCGGGCGCTCATGGAAACCAAATGCCTCGAGCAAGTTATTAAAATCATCAGCGCCTAATTCCAAGCCGAGTTTGACGAATGGCGCAGGACATCCATTCTGGAGGGCCTTGATGTAGTCTGCATCGCTATCAGGGAGAAGCGTTAACAAGCATGCAAGTGATTGACCGTTCACTTCTACGGGTGTCTCAAAGTTTGGAGCCAAATCACCCGGTTCAGCGATACCCGTCTGCATGCTCCATGCAAGAATGTAGGGGCTTAGAACCATTCCGGGTTGATATCTTCCCTGAGTGACTCGGTTCAATAATGGAGATGAAGGATCTGTCACTATGTCCTGCCACTCTTGGTCGAATCGATTTGGATCGTACGATGGCGATGATGCCATGGCCAGAATATCCCCGGTTTGTGCATCCAGCAGGACAATTCCGCCCTGGTAGCCAGTGAGTTGATCCACGACGGCTTCCTGTAATTGGCTGTCCAGTGTCAAGCGGAGATCGCTGCCGGGTGGAGGATGTCCGCTAGTAAGCTGTGACCACCCTATCGCAATCGGATTATCTCCCTCACTCCCCCGTAGAAGCCCATCCATGACGCTTTCTAAGCCGGATAAACCATAGGTAAAGGAGTCATATCCAATAACCGTCGCACTTTGAGGATGTGGATAAAATCGTTGATATGAGCCGAGGCTGCCCGTTGATTCAGCGAGCAGTTCTCCGCTCTCATCCATTATCGACCCTCGTTTCGTATATAACTCTTCCACCGCTCTGCGCGGGTTATCGGTCCTGCTTACAAGGATGGGGGCTCGATAAACTGTCCACCAACCTAAAGTGACTGCCAGCGCTCCCCATGCAACGAGACTCCCATAATACAGCGCAGTAAGTGGGAGTGTGAAGATTTCATTCCTCTCGGTTTTCCCTGAGAGTAGAAGAAGAATGCCCAGAAGGAGGAAGCTCGTAACAAGCGATGATCCCCCATAGGACACGAACGGTAAAGTCACCCCAACCAGCGGAAGCAGGCGGATATTCCCGCCGATGATCAACACTGCTTGCAGCCCGAGCGAGATACTGATGCCTGCAGAGAGCAACGCTCCAAATGGATCCCGTGATCGAAAAGCGACGCGCAATCCCCTACTAACAAGCACGGCAAATAATGCGATGACAGCCAAGCCACCAAGCAGGCCAAATTCTTCTGTAATCGCGGTGAAGATGAAATCAGTATGAACAGCGGGAACAAATCCAGGTGACCCCAAACCAAAACCGCTCCCAATTACACCGCCGGAGGCTAATGCGATCAACGACTGCACCACTTGGTACGACCCTCCAATCGGATCCGGCCATGGGTTTATCCATGCCGTGATCCGCTGACCAACGACATCAAAGAGGAAGTACCCCAATGCGCCAGCAAGTATTCCAAAAATCGAGGCAAGGATAATGATCCACCATCGTCCGGTTGCCAAATAAAGTAGGAGAGCAAGTAGCGCCAGGAAGAGCATCCCCATCCCTAGATCCCGCTGGACGAGCAGGAGAACCACCGAGAGCGACCAGATGACAATCAAGGGAAGCAGCGTGGAAAACGACGGGAGTCCCTCATCTCGATGGAATGTGAAACGCAGCTTGTCACTCAGAAAGGATGCGAGAAAGGCAACCAAAAGCAGCCGAAGAGGTTCTGATGGCTGGAGATAAACCCCGCAACATCCGAGCCAGAGTCTGGGTTCGCCTCCAGTGGGATGCGTGCCGAAAACCAGTGTTAAGACCATCAACACCAGGCCTACGCTCATCCACACATACCTGTAGCGCCGCAGCCATGATAGATGCCTATCCCCGTGGAGAACTGCATAGAGGACGGTGATACTAACGATGAACCAACCCGTCTGCCGAAGACCGAAGCTCGGAAATAACCGCCAAATGGCGAGCAAGCCCCAGCCAGTGAGCAGAAAAGCCGTTGGCAGTAATATGGGATCGCGATCAGGATTCGTGCGCTGGAGGGCCCGGCGCGTGAGCCAAAAACCAAAAACCCAAACGGGAAGAACGAGAAAATGACCCCAGCGGTCTCCAAAAGCTACCCATTGATCTAGGCGGGCTGCAGTTGCGAAAGACAATGCCAAGGCAGTGAAGAGCAAAAAGAGGAACGCGAGGCTTCCAAGGAATACCTCGCGCTCCTCACTTGTTCGTTCTTGATCAGCTAAGATATCGATCCACAAGTAAAGAGTACCTCTTACGCACCGCTTCTGAAATGATGTCCGGGTTCGTGGCAATTGCATCTTCTAGCGCAGTGTGACATTCGCAGCTCACTTCTTCAGGGAGTTCTGCAACAAGATGCGCAATTACTTCCTGGGCGAGGTTGGTATTCTTCTTAACGGTTTGGAATACCATTTCCACCGTGACTGGCTCCTCGGCTTGATGCCAGACATCGTAATCTGTGACATGCGCCATTACGGCGTAGCACATCTCAGCTTCCCTGGCGAGGAATGCTTCAGGAGAAGTCGTCATCACAATAATGGACATTCCCCAAGCACGATATATATTGGATTCAGCACGGGTGGAGAAACGCGGTCCTTCGATCGTGATGTAGCACCCTCCACGATGGACGCTCCCGCTTACTTCCTCAGTGCTGGATGCAAGGGTCTCGGAGAGATCAGGACAAAATGGGTCAGCGACACTGATATGTGTCACTAAACCGCTCTCGAAGAACGAACGTGGCCTAGAAACTGTATGATCAAATAGCTGATCAGGGATTACAATCTCACCCGGCACATAATCCTCACGCAGCGATCCGCAGGCGCTGATCGAAAGAACGCGCTCCACGCCGAACATTTTCAGGGCATATATATTCGCACGGTAATTCACGGTAGTCGGGGGATAGATATGGCCTATCCCATGGCGGGCCAAGAAGACTACTTTTCGACCATTTAACTTGCCTATCGCAAGCGGCGAACTAGGTTCGCCAAAGGGTGTCGAGATCTGTTGCATCTCTACGTCAGTCAGATCTGGCATGTCATATGTGCCCGACCCACCAATCACACCGAGAACAGGTTGTTCATCCATAATCTCTCTCTTGTTTATTGCTATCTTAGCATAGGCTCGAGTTAGAAATCTCCACTTTCATGCACCTGTTGCCCTGTAGTTTATATGACTATACGAATTTTCTTGGCTCACGTGAAGGACTTTACAATAAAAATATGTTCGCTCCTTTTAATCCATATCATCTTCAACAACGGGTGCTTCCATTAGGAATTCAACTCTACCAAAGGCAATCTGGTCGCCATATGTGAGGACCAACGGTCCTTCGAGCGCTATACCGTTGACTGTCGTCCCATTCCGCGAACCTAAATCCTCTAACCACCATTGTCCCTCGTGAAAGGATAACCGCGCATGATGCGCGGATGCTGTTTCATCCTGAAGCACTAATGAATTATCGGCTGCTCGACCAATCCGATTATTTGCGATGAGAGAGTGTCTTACATCAACGTTCGAACCGTCAGCTAATACAAGAACCGCGGGAGGGTAGTGTATTTCAGAGACTCGATGGGATTGTATCTCCTTCCAAAGAAAGAGAAGGATCACGCCCAGAAAAGCGTAGAGGATCAGACCCAAGACAACCCTGATCACAAGTAGTACTAACCCTGGAGTCATTCCTGCCGTTTTTTCTTCTTGGGGATCACTCGAGTTCGTTGGTCACCGGAAGGGCGCGGTGGAAATGGAGGTGAATAAGCTGGCGTTTCACCGGGCGGTCCTCCAGGGTCCTCTCCGTATACCAGCCGGTTTCCCGCCAGGTTGATTACATCTCCCGACTGTAGGACATGATGTTTAATTGCACGCCCGTTGATCACAGTGCCTGCGGAGGAACCTAGATCAAACGCTTCAAACCGCCCTTCTCTTGCTCGAATTTGAGAATGTGTTCTAGAGATTCGCGGGTCATCGATGATGAGTTGATTGTCTAGCCGGCGGCCGATATTGATAACAGGTCGATCCAGGGGGAAGTGGCGATCCCCATTGACAATCAAGTATGCACCCTTGGGAAGCACACCCGGATTGGTCTTGGGTTCAGTATGCATAGCCTGTGTGAACTCAAGCGGGCTGGTGCTGTGCCAGGCGACAACCCTCACCTCTTTCGGGCCTAAAGTAGGATCGACTGCGATTGTCACAATCGGTTCACGAAAGACCAGGTAATCACAATCGCGCGCAACTTGTAGAAGCCCTTGCGAGAAACCTTCCTGCAGGTGTGGCGCTTGATCTAGAATTGCCTGCGCATCATCAGGGTTTAGCGTGAGCGCGTATTGATCAGGGACGAAGGGTTTGCCATCCTCCGTCCTGCGAATACCCTCATCCATCGCCCGTGAGAGTTGGGCAGCGACCAGAGCAGGTGAAAACTGAACCCCGAGCAATTTGCTCAGGGCGCCCTCGACGAATCTCTCAATTTGTGACTCGATATGGTCGATTGGATTAGCCACGTTAGCTGAGTCTCTTAACTGGAAAATTTACCATTCTGCGTGCAATCATAGCACAAATAATAGCTGCGATTTATTTGTTCTTGTCAGGGGGGTCAGAATCAAGTTGTCTCAATTGTGTTGTGATCCTAAAATCCAAGGGGGTTATGCGACCATCCGTAGGCTCTACCGCAGGCACCGGTTTGTATGGCGGAGTCACTTCCGGTGGACCACCGGTATCTTCTCCATAGATCAATTCGACTTTCGCAACATTAATTACATCTCCTGGTTGGAGCGAATGGTCCTGGACCTTAATCCCATTAACATAGGTTCCGGCTGTAGAATTGAGGTCGTGGAGGATATATTTGCCGCGGCTGGCTAACAACCGTAAATGTTGCCTTGAAACTCGAGGATCATCGATTACCAGATCATTGTCCAACCGACGACCAATTTTGATCAACGCGGTTGATAGCGGGAAATGCCGTCTGCCTTCGACGACGAGAAAAGCGCCTGCTGGGGGTCTGTCGGTATCATACTCCTCGATCGGCGTGATCTCGCCTTGAATATCCAGTGGATTACTACTGTGCCAACCAATGACGCGAACCCCATCTTGAGGGAGTGTGGGGTCTGTTGAAAGCGTGAAATGGACTTCTCTTGCAAAGAGAAAATCTGCATCTTGCAGAGCTTGCCTAAAATCCCGGGATATTTCCATTTGCAGATCATCGGGCAATTGACCGATTTGTCTTAAGCCTTCCGGGTTAACGCTTAATGTGAATTGATCAGGGGCATATTCACGCCCATTAGAATCAACGCGCGCCGCCCCAATCGTCTCTTTTGCGAATAGGTGAGCAAACTCTTCCATAGGGAGATCTCTAATATCGAGATTCCCTAAGGATTTCTTAAGCGCTTTCTCTATCGCTTTTTGAATCTGAATTAATCGATCGTCCATTCCTATGATTATACCTATCCTCCGTTCTTCGTTAAAAGGGCAATTCGTACTATATACTAGAGGTGTGATGCAGCCCGCATTCGAAGAGATCGAACATACTGCCGATTGGGCATTGCGCGTTCACGGTCAAAATTTAACCGATTTATTCCGCAATGCCGCCCTTGGCATGCTTTCAATGCTAGACATTGAACCTGTACCTGGAAAGACGGAAAAGCGTGTTTTCGAACTAAAGGCGGAAGACACCGAGACGTTGCTGGTTTCCTGGCTGGAAGAGCTGCTCTACCCGCTCGAGGTTGAGAATGCTGCAGTTGTCGATTTCCAGGTTGAAGTGCTGGAAAAAGTACTACTAAAGGCAACGATCGAGTTGAAGAAAATCGCATCGATTAAGAAAGAGATTAAGGCCGTCACCTTTAACGAACTTGATATTCGTACCGTGGATTCCGGCTATGAGACGATTATCGTCTTTGATGTTTAGGCTTAGGAGATGGTGATAATGGTAGAGAAAAAAGATCTAATAAAAATCACGGATGTCACCTGGGAAATCCCCACCTCTTATCGAGAGGATATGCGCGTTCCAGTGCGGATATTCGCGGATGAAACTTTGATCGATGCCGCATTAGGCGACAAATCCTTCGATCAGGCTGTTAACACCACGACACTCCCGGGGCTTGTGAGTCCTGTCGTCGTTATGCCGGACGTTCACCAGGGTTACGGTTTTCCAATTGGTGGCGTTGCCGCGAGCAGGTATCCGAATGGCATCATCTCCCCGGGCGCGATCGGTTACGACATCAATTGCGGAGTGAGGCTGCTCGCGAGCGGAATTTCACTTGAAGATGTACGGGGAGAACTCCCCGATCTCGCTTCAGCGCTCGATGCTAATTGCCCAAGCGGGGTCGGCGTCGGTGGAAGTGTGCGGCTCACAACCAAGGAGTTGGATAAAGTATGCCGACAGGGTAGTACCTGGGCGTTGAAAAACAATTACGCCCGCAGGGATGATCTCGAGCGAACAGAAGAGCAAGGTCAGATTCACGGCGCCGATCCTTCCAGTATTAGCTCTCGCGCTAAACAGCGCGGCAAGGGCCAACTCGGGACACTAGGAGCAGGCAATCACTTCATCGAGATCGATGTCGTTGAAGAGATCTTCCATGAAGCAGCCGCGGACGCTATGGGGCTGGCGGAGGGGT
The DNA here is from genome assembly GCA_030668545.1 of Anaerolineales bacterium. GTDB lineage: Bacteria > Chloroflexota > Anaerolineae > Anaerolineales > E44-bin32 > E44-bin32. The sequence goes on from DAOUTT010000001.1 coordinate 18,762, forward strand.
TGCTAACCGTCCAGATTCACTGCGGCTCGCGAGGGTTTGGACACCAGATCTGCTCCGATTATGTCCGCGAATTTCAGAGCGCTGTAAAGCGCTATGGGATCAAATTGCCTGACCGCGAACTGGTCTGCGCGCCTCTGAATTCTCCGGAGGGTAAACGATACAAGGCGGCGATGGCGTGCGCAGCAAACTACGCCTTTTGCAATCGACAAGTACTGTCGCATCATGTCCGCCGTTCTTTCGAGCAAGTGCTCGCCGGCAGAGTGCCAGATTGGGACCTTCACCAGGTATACGACATTGCTCATAATATGGGGAAAACCGAAACCCATATCGTCGATGGTGAAAAAGTGCGTGTTTGTGTGCACCGCAAAGGGGCAACTCGTGCTTTCGGTCCCGGATTCGAGGGGCTGCCAGAAGTCTACAAACCCTTCGGTCAGCCTGTCCTGGTCCCCGGCAGCATGGGTACTGCATCCTGGGTTCTCCTGGGAACAGAGGAGAGCATGACAAAATCGTTTGGGTCGTCATGCCATGGCGCTGGACGAGTGATGAGCCGCAGGCAAGCGAAGCGGGAAGTTAGGGGCCAAGACCTGCGACAAGAACTTGAGGCACAGGGCATCATCATCCACGCGGGCTCCATGCCCGGTTTGGCAGAAGAAGCGCCAAAAGCATATAAGGACGTGGATGCTGTAGTCGATGTTGTCGTTCGGGCAGGTATCGCCGCCAAGGTCGCTCGCCTTCGACCCGTCGTGGTGATCAAAGGGTGAGAATATAATTAACCTCTTCGTGAAAAACAAAATGGGCTGTCCAAAACAAGTACGGGACAGCCCATTTTCGTAACCCACTCTGGTTATTCTGGCATAAGTCTCAGGAAACGGCGTTTCCCAACCTTCAGGATTACAGGCTGTTTTACATCGAGAGCCATGTTCGCATCCTCGAGCACTTCTCCATCCAGTCGGACACCACTTTGCTTGATCAAACGTCTGGCTTCGCTTTTGCTGCTCACTAATCCAGAATCCACCATCACATCGACAATGGTTCCTGCAGACAAGACGCTGTACTCCGGCATCTCCTTGGGATCCTCGTGCTCCTGGAAAACTCGGCGAAAAGCCGCTTCGGCAGGCTCAACTTCTTCTTCGCCCTGGTAGATCGCTACGATCTCGCGTGCCAGGCGCATTTTCACATCGCGTGGATGCAGCTTACTTTCGTCCAATCCCCGCTCGATCTCGGCGATTTCATCCGGATTCAAGCGCGTCACCAAACGGAAATAATCCATCATCGCCGAATCTGGAAGCGACATCACTTTTCCATACATCTCCTCGGGGGTTTCATCGATTCCGATGTAATTCCCCGTGCTCTTCGCCATTCGCATATGCCCATCTGTCCCTACGAGTACAGGCGTGGTTAATGCGACTTGAGGGTGCAATCCCATGGCCTCCTGCAGTTTTCGGCCAGCAAGCAAATTGAAGAGCTGCTCGGTTCCACCAAGTTGAACATCTGCCTTCAGCATTGTTGCGTCATATCCCTGAAGCACGCCGTAGAAAAACTCGTGCAGCCAGATCGGGTCACCCTTTTCAAAACGTTTAGAGAAATTATCACGCACCAGGAATTGCTGAACCGTGAAAAGACTCGCCATCTCGATGATCTGCTCCATGGAAAGTTCTGAAAGCCATTCATGGTTGTACCGGACTTCAGTTTTCTCAGAATCAAGGATTTTAAAAGCCTGATCCGTATAGGTCTTCGCGTTTTCCATGACTTGATCATGGCTCAGACGCGGGCGCGCTTTGTCTTTGTCCGAAGGATCGCCTACCAGTGCAGTAAAGGTTCCTATGACAAATATTGCTTGATGACCGAGATCTTGAAATTGCTTGAGCTTCCTCATGGTCACGGTATGACCGAGGTGAAGATCCGGCGACGTTGGGTCGTATCCGCAATAGACGCGAATCGGCTCCCCATTCTCTGCAGAATGGATCAGCTTCTCTTTGAGCTCTGCTTGCATCGCCTCTTTTAACTTCTCGTCCCCCATTTCGACACCTTGCATCAAGATGGCGATTTGTTCTTCGATCGGTTTGCTCTGAGACATTCAGTCTGCTCCTATTAATCTATAGGGTTCTAGGTAATAATAGATCAAGCGCGGGCCGCATGCGCCCACGCTTGGTTAGCTAGCTTGTACTCCTCATAATTGAGGATCTCAGCCCGGGAACATACAGCCGAACGTGCATAGGGGGCGGTCAACGCCCCAGTGATAGATGTAGCTGCATCGTCCCTTTAATCCATTCTTTCGCATGACGATGCAATCATAACATATGCCGGAGCCAGCATTCACTGTGACTGTTCGGATCCCTTCCGCCGGCAAACCCACACATCGCCTTCGAGCTCAGGCTCAAGGAGATCCACTTGCCCGGTGATCATCGCCGCCAGCTGATCCCCGCTTTCGATCCCCGTCTTTTCCTCTCGTCCAAATGGTCCTCTGATGCTCGTCGGTGTTTGAAAAGTGAAGACGCTCTGGTCGCCAACGACCATCACATACCAACCCGCTCCTCTCCTTGTTAACCGAAGAGAGTCGATCTCCCCCCACATCATCTCCAACCTGCGCAAAGGCGTCTGATAGACAAGACCACTTTCTGATACGGTAATTTTCGTATTCCGTTCCATCGAATTGGAGAAGGAGCTAGCCAATGCGGCAAGCAGAAAGAGGGTGGTAAAGATGAGGGCAACCAAAGAGATCGTACCTAAGCGTGCCAATAGCACAGCGTCCAGAATCCCCAAGGAAAGCACCAAGAGCCAGACGATCCGTTCCCCGGATCGATTGAGCGTAATCAAACGGTAGGATTTCTTTGTGTTGAAATCGGAAAATGCCTTCAAGAAGTCTGGACGTTCTTTCACCTCAAGCTCCTCGCTTACAGATCCTCATTTGCCATCCAGAAAAACCCCGATCTTTTTCTCACTCCTTGAGTTGAATGAGGGTCCGTTCACAAGGGTCTCTCGCGAATCACCCGCTTGGAAATGCGTTCACCCGCAAGGCCAACAAGCAATACTCCAGCCAGTGTAACCAACATCCCAGCCCACGCTCGCCGGGGTATCGTCTCCCCGATCAACCAGGGAGAGATGAGCGCGGTCCCAATGGGCATCAAGTTTAGGGTGATGCTCATTTCAAAGGCTTTCAGCTTCTGGCGGGCGTGATTCCAGATTAAAAACGCAAGCATGGAGCTGGGCACAATTAGCCAGAGCATTATTCCCCAAGTCGACCTTGGTGGAAATGCTTGCACAGGTGAAATGAAGAGTATGGCAAATCCGCCAATACCCATCGGCAAGGCGGCAAGGGTTAGAGAGTCAACCTTCTTTTCCCGAGCAATCGAACGGCCTATCAAGCCGTTGATCGTGTACGCGAGAACGCCTATGAGCGTTAGCGCGATCGAGTAGAAATCATCGAGATCAACACTCATTCCAAAAAATACCAACCCTCCTGCGAGGGCAATGACAAGCCCCAGCCATTGAAGTGAGGCAGGTCTTTCTTTAAGGAAGGCTGCTCCTAGAAGAACCGTGAGTATGGGAATACCATTGAGCAAGAATGCAGATGTAGTCGCGTCTAATTTCTCCAATCCCTTGAACATCGCTAGGCTCCCAATGGCAAAACCAGCGAATCCCATAATACACAGGCGGAGCCAATCTTGTGTATTTAGAACTCGCAGATTCCCTCGAGAAAAGAAAAACAGCAGTGGCAGGAAGAGAAGAAAAGCACTGATATATCTGAGGCTGGCAATATCAAATGGTGAGAGATCCTCAAGGAGGATTTTTATTAAAGGGGGAGATATCGACCAGATGAGAACTACAGTTAACGCTTCCACATAAGGAAATGACCGTCTAAGCACGAAGGAACAGCTCCTTAAAAGCATCCGTTACTTTAGCCAACGCCTCATCGTCAACCCAATAATGTATAACCAGCCGCATCTGGCCAGCCGGCGTTGCGTTGATTCTTATGCCCCTATCGGCAAACCGACGCACTAAATCCTCTCCCGAAATTGGCGCTCCATCATCGAGTTTCAGGAAAATCATATTTGTCGCCGGTGTTTCATAATCCAAGGATATTCCTGGGAGCTCAACAAGAGTTTCTGCAAGCAGGCGGGCTTTGTTGTGATCTTCCCTCAGCCGGTCCACCATACTCTCAAGAGCCACGACCCCCGCCGCTGCGAGCACGCCCGCTTGCCGCATTCCCCCACCCAACATTTTCCGCGCACGGTGAGTTTTTTGAATAAAGGCTTTTTCTCCGCAGATGACCGATCCCGCCGGAGCGCACAAACCCTTCGAGAGACAGAACGTCACCGAATCGGCGGATGCGACCAGCTCGGCAGGGGATACATCCAGGGCAATCGCAGCGTTAAATATCCGCGCCCCATCGATATGCATGCCCAGCCCATGTTCTTTGGTAATGCGCCCCACTTCCTGTGTGTAATCTACGCTCAACACCGACCCCCCACAGCGATTGTGAGTATTTTCAAGGCAGACGAGTCGGCTAATTGGAAAATGATCGTTATCCACACGAATGGCCGCTTCAATCTCATCGTATGGAACCATGCCATTATCCCTATTCCTGACAACGAAGGTATGGATACCACCCAGCGCTGATACGCCTCCCGCCTCATATAGATATGTATGCGAACGATCCCCAATGATGATTTCATCGCCGCGGGCGCAGTGAGCCAGAATGGCCGCCAGGTTCCCCATCGTGCCAGACGGCACGAAGAGTGCCGCTTCCTTGCCTAGCATCTGCGCGGAAAGCTCCTGTAAATGGTTTACAGTCGGATCCTCGCCGTAAACATCGTCCCCCAGCTCGGCGTTCGCCATTGCCTCCCGCATCTCAGGGGTTGGTTCTGTTACTGTATCAGACCGTAGATCGATCCATTCCATTGCCATCATCCTTTTCAGTTGCCCGTCAGCCTGAGCCCTCTATTCCAGTGAATTCGTCAAGCTTGAAGCTCCATGTTCGATAGAACCCATGGATGTACTTACTGCTGACGCAAGTTCTTAAGGATGGACTCGAAATCCTCTGGAAGCGGTGAATTGAATTTCGTTCGCTGATCATTTCCAAGAAGACGAATAGTTAATTGACCCGCGTGCAGCAGTTGCCGTTCCGCAGGCAGCGTGGGTTTGCTGCGGCCATAAACCCGATCCCCCACGATTGGACAATCAATAAACGACAGGTGAACACGGATCTGGTGGGTTCGACCAGTTTCAGGTCGGACTTCCAGGAATGAATGCTCAAGGAACCGCTCATGAGTGTGATACGTTGTTACCGCCTCCCGTCCCCGGCTTTGTGACACAACCGCCATTTTTTGACGGTGCTTGGCGTCGCGGCCAATTGGCGCGTCTATCTTCCCCGATGGGGTCGGTGGGTTTGAATCCGTAAGTGCATAATAGACTTTCTTCACTTGTCGTTCCTGAAATTGTCCCTGAAGAAATTGGTGAGCTTCATCGTGTTTAGCGAAGATGATGAGACCGGAAGTGTCCTTATCAAGCCGATGAACCACACCGGGGCGCCCTTCATCACCGATGCCGCGAATATCTGGAGCATGGGCCAGGACTGCTTGAACCAACGTTCCTGTTTCGTGGCCCACGGAAGGATGGACGACAATACCCGGCTCCTTGTTAATGACCAGGAGATCTTGATCTTCATAAACAACGTCTATCGGGATCGCTTCAGGCTGTAAATCTGTGCGGGTTGGCTCAGGTATCGAGATTTGAAGATCCTCGCCACCGTCAAGACGGTAGCCTGTTTTCTTGACAACTAAGCGATTAACACTGACCGAGCCGCTGCGAATGAGCTTCTGCACTTGAGAGCGGGAGAGATCTGCCAGGTAAGTCGCGATTACGACGTCAAGCCTACCACCTGGCTCCGGTGCGAGGAAGCGAACAGTCTGTGCACCCACTAATTTTATTCCGAATGACCTTCGAGGTTCCGACCTACATTCTCTTCGACGGAATCAGCCTCGTCTCGTTCCTTAGCTCGTCGTTCGTCAACCCACATGGAAACTACAAGAAGCGCTGCGCCAATGGATATAGAGGCGTCAGCTACATTGAAGACCGCAAAACCGCCTACAGAAACGAAGTCTGTTACCGTACCTTGATACAACCGGCTAAGCAGGTTGCCCGTTGCCCCCCCCAACATGAGCCCCAATGCAATCCGTGTTGCCAGTTGCTCGCGAGGGATCTGGGGGAAGTAGTAGAGGATGGCGCCAATTACAATAATCGCAATCACGGTGAAAATCGCACCGCCAGAGGGGAAGATCCCAAAAGCCGCTCCTGTATTGTTCCAATGGACGATGCGTGCAAATGGTCGAAGCCAGTCAAATGGAACCCAGGATTCACCGACCGCCAGATTTGTTCTTACCAGGTATTTTGTCCACTGATCCAATGCGACGACAACGCCGGCGACACCGATCAGGAATCCATAATCACGCAGCAATGATCGTTTCACTTAAGGTTGCAACCTCCTTCATCAGATAGCCTTGATTGTACCGTAACGCCCCATCAATTGGGATTCTTGAAGCGGGTTTCCCTGTGCACCCTCCGGGAAACCCGCTTTCTTTCCTACGCCTACGAGGAATGCTCTCTTGGTGGCTCCTAACCTTCGACTTTCCGTAGGGCAACCTGCAATGATTCTCCATCGAAGTGATGCTCGGTCGTGATCCCCCCCTGCGGGTCTGCACTCGGCTGCATACTATCAGCGATGACTTCCCCTTGAATATATCCGCGGTGCGCATCGATGGCCTCAGCGAGTTTGTCACTCGCCGCATATTGCACTTCGATGGCATCATCCACCTGAAGATCCGCTTGCCTGCGCAAGTCCTGCACGCGGCGTACGAACTCCCGTGCCAACCCTTCAAGGACCAATTCTTCTGTCAACTCCGTAACCAACGCCGCTACATAGGGTCCTTCCGCAACAGCGGAAAAACCCTCGTGGGCTTCGATGCGAATCTCCACTTCGTCTGTCGTCAACTGGATGACTTGACCCTCGATTGTCACCTCGACTGGTTCCCCCGCCAGCAGAGCAGATGCACTTTTAGGTTGATCTAGCTTTCCAACAGCGTCACGAATCGCGGGGAAGAGCGAGCCGTATTTCTGCCCTAGCTGCTTTGGTAATGCCTTGAGTTGGTACTCGACCGCTTCTGCAGCGGCATCGAGCAAGCGTACTTTTTTGACATTTAATTCATCATGGATTAGCGCATCGTAACGATCGACAATCGCTCGTTCCTCTGAACCTGCGACAGCGAAAGCCACTTCGGACAGGGGTTGCCGTAGTTTCCTGTTTGCTTTATTCCGCGCTGCATGTCCCATGGAGACGAGCATTTGGACGAATTTCATCTCCCTCAACAAATCCTCTTCCACCTCAGCCGTATCCACTTCCGGCCAGGCGCGGTGGTGGATACTCTCAAGCGCTTCATCATCGATGCTCCGTACGAGGTTTTGGTAGATCGTTTCCACAACAAATGGCGTGAAGGGAGCTAGAACATGGATCAAGGTCAGCAACGCTCGATAGAGCGCCGTATATGCTGCATGTTTATCCGCATCCGAGGCTTTATCTACACCGGTTTTCGCCCAGAAGCGGCGCCTGCTCCGACGGAGATACCAGTTGCTCAAGTCATCCAGGAAATTCCCGATCACTTTGGTAGCACGGTCTGGCTCGAAAGCTTCAAGAGCATGTGTGACCTGATCGATTGTCTGCAGCGAGCGTGAGATAATCCATCGATCCATAACACTGAACTGAACATCAGCGCTGTCGGTAGGAGTCCACCCATCGAGATTGGCATAGGTGACGAAGAAGGCATACACATTCCAAAGTGGTATCAGGAACTGCCGCCGTGCTTCAGTCGCGGACTCATATCCAAAAAGCAGGTCCTTCTCAGGCTTGTGGCTGCAATAGACCCAGCGCATGACGTCTACGCCCATGGCGTCGGCGGCTTGGTTAAACTCGATCATATTGCCCCAGGATTTGTGCATCGCTTGCCCATCTTCAGCCAGCAGTGTCGCGTAGGTAAACACGTGTTTGAAAGGCGATTTCCGCTCGAGAATCGTGCTTAAAGCCAGCAAACTATAGAACCAGTTTCGGAACTGTCCCGGGAACGATTCGCTAATTAGATCGGCAGGATACCACTCCGACCAATACTCCTTATCGGTGTTGTAGCGTAGCGTGCTCATCGCTACGACCCCCGCATCCAACCAGGGGTTTCCAACATCTGGGATTCGATTGACAACCGCGCCACATTCACTGCATTCAATCTTCACAGCATCGATATAGGGCCGGTGCGGTGTGTGTCCCTCAAAAACGCCCCAGCCTTCAACCGCTCTCGCTTCAAGTTCCTCTCGACTTCCGATTACCTCGAAATGCTTACAAGATTCGCACTCCCAGATTGGGAGGGCAAGCCCGTAATACCGCTTCTTCGAGATCATCCAGTTGTGCATATTCCGCAGCCAATCGAGCTCACGCTCCAACCCGAAGGAGGGGTGCCATGCTGTGTCTTCCTTGACGACCTCCATAATTTGATAACGTAGGTTGTCCAACTTCTCCTCTTCTGTGACCTGCTCATAAGGCTTGTCTAGTTGATCGCCCATATTGATGAACCATTCATCCACAAGGTGGAATACAAGCTCTTCCCCACAACGCCAACAGACCGGGTAGCGGTGGGTATAATCCTCGATCTTGTAGGTCAAGCCCTTTTCTGTCAGATTTTGGAATATTGGTTGAGCAACCTTCTGGACATTCATCTCCGAAAGCCAGTCAAAACCATCGAGGAATAGACCGTCACCGTTTAGCGGTGCAATCACCGGCAGGCCATGTTCCTTGCTCAATTGGAAGTCCTCTGCGCCACAACCTGGGGCGATGTGGACGATTCCAGTTCCCTCGTCTTCGCCCACCTCATCCCAAAGGATCACCCGGTGTGCTTCAGGAGCACCGTGTTCTTTTTGAACGGGCAGTTCATCAAACGGACCATCATACATCCAGCCTTCCATTTCTTGGCCTTTAAGCTCCGCTTCAATTTCGTAGTCGCCCTTCAAAACATGCAGTGTCCCTCTACTCAGATAGAAAACATCATCGCCCTGCCGAACCCTGACATAATCCAAATCGGAACCGACGGCGGCAGCGACATTGCTCGTGAGCGTCCATGGCGTAGTCGTCCAAACGAGCAAGCTCTCACGCTCTCGACCACGAAGTGGAAAACGTAACGTGATACTCGGGTGGGCAATCTCCTTATATCCCTCGGTCACAATCTCATGCTGGCTCAAACCCGTACCGCAACGCACGCACCACGGCATAACGTCACGGCCTTTAAAAATCCATCCCCGGTCGTAACAGGATTTGAGCGTGGCCCAAATGGTGTAATTATTGTCATCTGAAAAAGTGAAATAGGATCCGCCTAATTCCGGCATACCCAAACGGCCAACGATGGATTCAACGCTGCCCGTTACCGGTCCATGCGGTCCTTCCACTGTGATTTGCTCGGACGGATCCTCCGCCATCTTATCCCGCAGAGTGCGCAGCATGTCGGGATCATTCCAATCCATCCAGAAACCCAGGCGGATGCTCTGTTCTGTCTGCACGGCAGAGTATTTCAGGACTTGTTGCTTGCACAAATTAACAAAGCGATCGAGGCCGAACTCTTCAATTTCACGCTTGCTGTTGAAACCCATCTCCCGCTCGACGTTGACCTCGACCCACAAACCCTGGCAATCGAAACCATTCTGGTACCGCGTTTGAAATCCCTGCATGGCTTTAAATCGATGGAAGAGATCCTTGTATGTCCGCCCCCAACCGTGATGAACCCCCATGGGATTGTTGGCTGTGATCGGACCATCAATGAAGGACCAACGCGGACTTTTTGACCTCAGTGCGACGAGGTTCTTGAAAGCTTGAATGTCATCCCAAAATGTTAAAACATCTTTTTCTAGCGCGATGAAATCAACCTGGTTGTCTACGGATTTAAACATCTAACACCTCACGGTTCAAGCTCAATGACCAAACGTTTATTGATCGCGCCTTTGCTCTTGTAGTCCACGATGCGGATCTGACCTACTTCTTCAGTATTGGCGACGTGGGTCCCACCGTCGGCTTGGAGGTCAAGTCCTTCGATTTCCACCACTCGTACTTCTTGAATCATAGGTGGCAGGAGATTTATTTTCGTTCGAATCAAGTCAGGGATCTGGAAAGCTTCTACCCGCGGTAAGATTGCCGTCTTAACTAATCTAGCTGCGCGAACCTCAATATTGATTTTCTCTTCGATCTCGGCGACGAGTTCCTTATGCATGGACTCAAATTCAAAATCCATTCGTCCACGTAGGGGTTGCATGTTTCCACCAGTTACGCTTGCTTCATAATCTCGCCATATCACCCCACATAGGATGTGCATCGCGGTGTGGACGCGCATTAGCTGGAAGCGTCGCTCCCAATCCAACTCACCATCGACCTCCGCGCTGGTTTCGGGGGGGGCTCCATCAATTTCATGCCAGATCTCACCATCGACCTTGCGAACTAGCTTCACAGCTAGAGTTTGGTTCCCCGATTGAATTACTCCGAAATCGCAAGGTTGTCCACCACCGCCGGGGTAAAACACGGTTCGGTCCAGGGAAATCCCGTGCTCCGAGACACCTGTAACTTGAGCGGTGAAGGTCTTTAAATACGAGTCACCGTAGAACAGCAATTCTGTCATCGTTTATTCCCTTCTGTCCATGTACACCAAGTTAACCTTAATAAATTCTGCTCGGCACCTCATTAAAATTAAGTGCTCACGTCCCAAACAGGGACGAGAGCAAAATCCTCCCGTGGTACCACCCTGATTCCCGCCAACGACGGGCTCTCAGTCAAGTACGACCATAAAAAACTCTGGCTTATACCTGCGCCCGTGATAACGGCGGGCGATCCCGGCTTCCTTACTTACGATGTACTGCGTTCGGGTTGCAGCTCCGGAGGGATTTTCCGACTGGTATCCTGACCCGGCTCTCACCAATCCCGGGCTCGCTTACAGGCAGACTCAGGCGTACTCGTCTCCATCAAAGCTTTTTCTTCTATTGAATTTACTTGCCCATTATGCCATACGCGCAAACATGGGTCAATGACCCAGCGCCAACATCGTTCAAAATCGATAAAGACGGACTAAATCAACGTGCCAGAACTAAGCTAGAAGCAATTGAGTCTTATCATGAGACTCGTATTGCTACATCGCAAGGATGGCGGTTTTTATTGGACCACCCGGTCCGGATACAAATGCTCGAAAAGCGCGTACAGGTTGCCTTGATGAAGCTGCTCAGCCAAACCACCAAGCAAAATGCGGCTCTTCCCACAAGATTCGATGTCGATCTGGGAAAGGTAAGCATCATAATCTTTTCGTCGACTCGCCTGTCGCACATGACTCCGTATTTTATTCAAGTATGCGATATTATCCTGAACCTTAGATGTTATTTCGCCGCGCAGAAAGGTTTCTCCATGTCCTTGGACAAGATTCTCCAGCTTCATCTTTGGGAGACGTTTCATGCTCTCGATCATGATGTCAAAATCGCCGTCTACGATATACGGCAACGGCATGAGAATGTCACCCGAAAAAAGAACCCGATCCTCCACAAGGAGCACACCAATACCATCGGGGCTGTGGCCTGGGAGGTGGATCAGCCGGAGAGATCGCTTTCCAATCTGAAGACTCAAAGTTCCTTTTTCGAAGACTACATCTGGGAGAACAATCTTCAGATTCCGGAATTCTCGATTGCTTCGCTTTGCTGCTGCCAGAGTTTGTTTACCTTTAGTATCAAGTAAAGTGCGGCAGAGTGTGTGACTGAGGATTGTTGCGTTGGGAAACCAGCAATTGCCCAAGGTGTGGTCGGAGTGATAGTGAGTGTTGATGATATAGCGGACCGGTTTGGCCAATCGCCCTTCAAGAAAATCACGAATTTCTCTGGTTTCTTCGGGGTAAGCTAGTGTATCGATGAGAATGGACCAGTCCTGGCCAACAATGGCCCCTGCATTCACCTGCGCATAAAGCTGGCTGGTGAATACATAGACATCCTCAGCTACCCGCTCTCGAATCATGCCTGCTCCTGTGTGACTGCAAGTTGAAAGGATAGCATAGGGGGTAAACCGATGTCAAGAAGACTTAACATAAATGCTGTTTTTGCTCAGATTTGGGGTTTTCCTTACTTTGTTCCTCGAAATGACGCGGAAGAGGAGCCAGGCGATCACTATATCTGGGTGAGGCTGGATGTATGGAT